>JBCCKJ010000031.1:0-13165 GCA_039027455.1 Pseudomonadota bacterium
AAGCGCGACGAGATGCTGTCCCGCGCCCCCAACGCGATGACGGTGCCGCAGATCTTTATCGGCGATACGCATGTGGGTGGTTCCGATGACCTCGCGGCCTTGGAGCAGGCCGGAAAGCTCGACGCCCTGTTGGCGGGATAACGCACTCTAGTGCCTAAAATTGCCATCCTCCAAATGACTTCGGGCATCGTTCCTGAGGCGAATTTCGAAGTGATTGCTAAGGCAGCTGAGGAGGCGTCAGACGAAGGAGCGGAAGTCCTCTTTACCCCCGAAATGGCAGCGCTTCTCGACCGCGATCGCAAACGAGCAAGCCCATGGATTAGCAGCGCTTCACCATATCATTTTAGCGATGACATTTGTGACCTAGCTGAAAGCTACCGGCTCAACATCCTTGTGGGCTCAATCCCTGTCAGCACCCCAAGCGGAAAGTTTGCTAACCGCACCTTCTACTGGACCGAGCTCGGTGCTGGTCCATACACGTATGACAAAATGCATATGTTCGATGTCGATTTGGCCAGCGGCGAGAGTTGGCGCGAAAGTAATGCTTATGAGGCGGGGCAAGATGTCGTCACGATTGACGATACGCCAGTCGGCCGCCTTGGCCTCACCATCTGCTACGACATCCGCTTTCCCGCTCTTTTCGAAGAATTGGGCCGTCGCAAATGCGATGCGATCGCCATCCCCGCCGCCTTTACGGTCCCCACGGGAAAGGCGCATTGGCACACCTTGCTGAAAGCCCGTGCTATCGAAGCCAGCGCCTTCGTGATCGCCGCGGCGCAAGTGGGCCAGCACGAGGACGGGCGCGTAACCTATGGCCACAGCCTTGTCGTCGATCCCTGGGGAGACGTGCTCCTAGACATGGGCGGCGAGGAACCGGGTCTTAGCTTTTGCGATATAGATATGGACCGGATAGCTGAGGTGCGGCGCCAGCTTCCCAGCCTTGAGAACAAACGCGAGATACCCAAGTAAGCTTATATGATTGTTTTTGATTTGCACTGCGAACACGGCCACCGTTTCGAGGGCTGGTTTGGTTCATCCGAAGATTATGAAGCGCAGTTGGAGCGTGGGCTCATCGTGTGCCCCGAATGCGGGACGGCCAATATCAGCAAAGCGCCAATGGCGCCGGCGGTGCCCGCCAAGTCCAACACGAAGAGTGTGGAGCCAATCGCTCCCGCAAACCCGGTCAACGCGCCGATGGCCAATCGGGAGATGCCCGCCGAAGTGCAGCAGGCGATGCAAAAGCTGGCCGAAGCGCAATCCAAAGCCTTGAAAGACAGCACATGGGTGGGGGATGACTTCGCCAAGCAGTCGCGCGAAATGCACTATGGCGAGCGGGATGAGGCGGCCATCCACGGCAAGGCGACCCTAAAAGAGGCTAAGGAACTTGTCGATGAAGGTGTGCCGGTCGCGCCGCTTCCCTTTCCAGTCGCGCCGCCCGAAAAGCTCAATTGATCAGTCACCCGCCAATGCTATGAGGGACGCGTCGTCCCCGTAGCTCAGGTGGATAGAGCGTCGGATTCCTAATCCGAAGGCCACAGGTTCGAATCCTGTCGGGGACACATTGATATGCGGCGATCGAGTGTTGCTTTTCGATCCTAAGACTTGGCGTGGTTGAAGGAAAAATCCCACCATCTATCCAGATCGCTCACAACATCGAAGAAACTGCGTGCCCGAGCAAAACAATGCTCTCTTTGGCTTTCCAGCAATGGCTCGGTGACCTCTCCCCAATTGTTCACAATTAGCAGCGGCGCACCCTTTTCTTCCAAGGCTCGCGCCATTGGGCTCGCCGTGACGATAGGTGTGCAGCAAGTGAGAAATGCTTCGGTTAGCTTTGGCGCTTGAACACCGTTGCCTCGCGGGCAAATCATGAAACTGTGTCGCGCCAGAGCGTTGAAATAGTCGTTCTGGGAAAACGGACCAAGAGTGGCGAAGGTGCAGTCCTGAGAGAATTCGGCGGCTTTTCGCCGATCATCGAGGGTCTCATTGAGGCCCGGCCAGAACTTCCCGAATGCACTTAACAACAGGCCATCTTTTTGCTCGCGTTTGCCCATCGCTTCAAAAACGCGGTCTTCGTGCCCCCTTAGATAAAACTCGGTCAGGCCGATGGGCATTATGTCGACGCCCGCCATATCCACATCGTACGCTTCATAGAAGATTTCGCCGAAATAGCTCTGGAGCCGGGAAAGGGTGCGAGGCCTTTGTTGGCTGAGCAAAGTGTCTTCTCCTCCCACAACAAGGAGGGAGTTTGCGCCAGTTTCGGGCAGCGGCGAGCCAAAGTGGCCCTCCAAATAGAGTAGCAAACCGTCCAGAGAATTGGGGTGGCAGAACACACTGCGTGGAAATTGGGTCGTATCGGCCCAGCCATAGCTCCATCCCACCAGCCAATCGAAGCGTTGAAGCCAACGGGGGATCCCTGGTGGCGTGAGCCCCATGACATTCGCTCTGCGTTCATGGTGCCAATATCGAGTGCAAGGCAGCCGCTCGAGGACATGGCCCACGGGCAGGCCTGAGTGCGGTTCCATCGCGTCAGGAAGATTGGGAGGGAGATAGGCGGCCGGCCTTTTTGGGCTGCCAGCAATACGAGATTTTATCCTGCCCAACGCACGGGTTACATTCGCCGGAAGTTGAGATGACAAAGACTTCAACACAGATGAGCTTCTAACAAAGGCGCTCTGTCAGGCGTAGCGGTTTCTAACGGCGTCGCTCTTCCTAGCGCCTAAGCTCCACAAGAAAACAGTTTTGGCCGTCAGGGATGCGACCACCACCGCAGATGTTCAATACGGCGTAGCTGTAGTGGTCGAGATGTCACGCCAAGGTGTTTCAGGAGGGCTGGCTTTGGGGCGATGCAGAACTGCAATGCGTGCCCCAGATGCGCCAGGCGAGGCCTGCCAGCGCGGTCAAACCGAAGCACGATGCGAACAACGCGATCGCAATGCCGTCCCACCCGAAGGCGTCGTAAATCCATGTGCCCGCGACGCTGCCAAGCCCGCCGCCCAGAAACATCATCACGATGTAGATCGTGGTCAACCGTGTCCGAAGCTCCGGTTCGGCGGAGAGAAACGTCATCCGACTGGCCACATCGATCGCGGGGCCGACCGTTGATGTGACCATGATCGGGATCATCAAGAGCCACAGATTATCGCCGAAAGGCAGGAACAGCGCGGTGCCAGCAGCTTGCACGCAGCCGTAAATGAAACGCGCCCTTCGAGCGCCAACCCGGTCCGCGATTATGCCTAGGCGCGGGGTCGTGAGCACGCTGAAAGCGGCAAAGCCCGCGAGGTAGCCCACAACATCGGTTCCATAGCCCATCGCGGGAGAGGTCAAGTGGAGGGCAAGTCCAAGCCAAAGCGCGATGAACTGGCCAAAACCAATCCCTTGAATGGCGCCCGAGACGATGATCTCGGGATGCGTTTTCAGCAGCGGAAAGACCGAGGCCACAAGCGATAAGTATCCGCCGCCACTCGATGGCTTGCTGGAGACGATCGCGTCTTGGGCTGGGACGATGCGCGGCATGGCCAAAGTCACCGCCACCATGGCCGCGCTCGCGCACCAATAGACCGCGTGCCAATCGTAGAGGTCCGCCAACACGCCCGCTCCGACCCTCGCGACAAGGATGCCGAAGATGATCCCGGCGGTCAGCGTGGCGGTGACGTAGCCGAGCCGTTGGGGCGCGACCCGCTTAGAGGCGTATGCGGGGAGGAGGTAGGGGGCGATTGTGAAAAAGCCCAGAAACGTCGATCCGATGGTAAAGGTTAGAAAG
The DNA here is from genome assembly GCA_039027455.1 of Pseudomonadota bacterium. Lineage (GTDB taxonomy): Bacteria > Pseudomonadota > Alphaproteobacteria > Sphingomonadales > Sphingomonadaceae > Erythrobacter. Next base: position 3,761 of record JBCCKJ010000031.1, read on the forward strand.
TCCGGAGCGAACGTCATCGCCAGCAGGCCAGCGCATTGGCAGACACTGAAGATGATAGTCAGATTTCGGTTCGAATACCGGTCACCCAATGGCAGCAGCAAAAGTATGCCCGCTGCCAACGCGATTTGATTGAGCGCCGGAACAATGCCGATCCGCGCTTCGCTCACGCCGAAGTGCTTGGCCACATCGCCAACAATTGGATGGATGTAATAGGCGTTGGCGGTGACCACCGCGACGGCAAGAGCCAGCAAAAGCTCCTGACGCCGCGAAAGGTAGGCCGGGAAGGTAGGGTTCAAGACAGCTCGCTTAGGCTAAAACACCCGCGGCCTTGGTCATATCGATGACACCCTGCGCGAGTTCGACCGGTCGGTCTTCCTGACAGAAATGGCCGCATGTCGAGAGGGTTCCATGCGGTTGGCCCTGCGCGCCTTTGATCCGATCGATCAGCATGGGCGCGAGCCCGCCAGTGACCGGATCGTCTTCGCCGAAGAGCGTCAGGAACGGCTTGTCGAAGGCAGCCAGACCTTTCCAGGCCTCTATGTTTTCGGAAATGCCGTCCATGCCATCTTCAACCGGAACCAGTTGCGGGAAGGCGCGCGCGCCGGCTTTGCTCGGCTCATCGGGGAATGGCGCGTCATAGGCCGCAATTTCCTCTTCCGAGCGTTCGGTCGCGGTCGCTCGCTGGAGCAATTCGCCAATCTTGAACTCGGGGGAGCTTTTGGCGAATTCGCGCCACGCGAGGAAGGCGGGCGAGGGCGTGCCACCTGTTGGCAGGAAGGTGTTGCTCGCCACAACGCAGGTGAAACGATCGGGTTCATCGCCGACCATACGCAGGCCTAAAAGACCGCCCCAGTCCTGACAGAACAGCGCCGCTGGTTCGGGAACGACAGCGTCGCGCCATTGCTTCAGCCAGTGTGTGTGGCGCGCGTAGGTGTAAAACGCGATGTCATCGGGCGTGTCGCTTTTCCCGAAGCCGATGAGATCGGGCGCGAGACAGCGGAAACCGGTTTCGACGAGGATCGGGATCATCTTGCGATAGAGGAAGCTCCAGCTCGGCTCGCCATGAAAGAGCAGCACGGGTGGGCAAGCTTTGGGGCCCTCATCAAGATAATGCATGCGACCCGTGTGACCTTCGCCAAGATCAATCTCGATCCAGTTTTCGGCGAAGTCATAATCGGGGATGTTTGCAAAGCGCGCGGGGTCAGCTTTCAGGATTTGCATGATTCTTCTCTCCTCTCCGTCTTTACCAATCAGTAGCACGCAGCAACTGATTGAGTAGCCCCGGCGAGGCGCAGATTTCCTTTCCACTAGCAAAATGTCTCTGTGGACTCGGGGGAACCGAGAAGGCAATCAGCGCGCCAAGAGAGAGGAACACCGCGAATCCCTATGAAAAACGAAACCGAAGAGCTGGCTGAAATCCGCCGCGCCGTGCGCGCGTTGTGCGAGGACTTTCCGGGCGAATACTGGCGCGCCAAGGACGCGGTCCGCGAATATCCCGCCGAGTTTGTCGACGCGTTGACCAAAGCGGGCTTTTTGGCCGCGCTTATCCCAACCGAATATGGTGGAAGCGGTCTAAGCCTCGACGCCGCTTGCGTGATTATGGAAGAGATTCAGGCGACCGGCTGCAATGGCGGCGCGGCGCACGCGCAAATGTACATCATGAACACGCTGCTTCGGTACGGGTCGGAAGACCAGAAGGCGCAGTATCTTCCCAAGATTGCCGATGGTTCGCTGCGCCTGCAGGCCTTCGGGGTATCCGAGCCCACCAGCGGTACCGACACTCTCAGTTTGAAGACGCGCGCGGTGCGCGATGGCAACGAATACGTCATCAACGGCCAGAAGATCTGGACGAGCCGCGCGGAGCATTCCGATCTGATGCTTCTTCTGGCGCGCACAACGCCTCGCGAGGAAGTCGAAAAGAAGACAGAAGGCTTATCGATGTTCCTCGTCGATATGCAGCAGGCGCGCGGGGCCGGGATGGAGGTCAAGCCCATCCGCACCATGATGAACCATTCGAGTTGCGAGGTTTTCTTCGACGACTTGCGCATTCCAGCGACGGCGCTTGTGGGTGAGGAAGGGAAGGGCTTTCGCTACATCCTTTCCGGCATGAACGCGGAACGTATCTTGATCGCGGCGGAATGCATTGGTGATGCCAAATGGTTTATCGAACGCGCCAGCGCCTACGCCAGCGATCGCAATGTGTTCGCGCGCCCGATTGGCCAAAATCAGGGTGTGCAGTTCCCGATCGCGCACTGCTACGCCCAGATGTGCGCTGCGGAATTGATGGTTCACCACGCGGCGCATGTTTACGATGAAGGCGGCAATCCCGGCGAAGAAGCGAACATGGCCAAACTGCTCGCGTCGGAGGCGAGCTGGGCCGCGGCCGATATGTGCGTGCAAACCCACGGCGGCTTCGGATTTGCCGAGGAGTATGACGTGGAGCGCAAGTTCCGCGAGGCGCGCCTCTACACCGTCGCCCCGATTTCGACCAATCTGATCCTGTCCTATCTGGCGGAGCATGTGCTGGGCCTGCCGCGCTCATACTAGTGGCCTAATGGCTCGGCTTATGCCCTTTTTCGAATCGCTCTGTCCCTTTGGGGCTTGCGTCGAGGAAGCAACTGTGATTCTGTGACAATATGGATCGGGGGAATTCTCAATTTATACGCCATGGTCGGCCTCAGGTCGAACTGCCCGGCAGCCCGATGCGGCTCTGGGGCGTGCTTCTGATCCTGCTTGCTCTTGGCGGTCTGGCGATTGCGGGTCCATGGGGCGTGCTGGCGTGGTACGAGAACAACGCCGCGTTGGAGCAAAGGCATGCCGAGATCGCTCTTTTGAACGAAGAGCTTTCCGCCCTGAGTAACCGCGTCAATCTGCTGGACAAGGATCAGGCGGACTCCGATCTGGTTGGCGAACTGGCTCGGCGCAATCTGGGTGTGCTTCACCCCGACGAAGTGGTCGTCACACTGCCTGAAGATTGAGCGTTTAGACGCTGTTTCCCACAGACGATCTGACAGTCTCACTTGCTCGCTTAGCGTTGCGTCTTGCGCGCTCTTCGTTCAAAGCAGGCACCGGATAGGGATCATCAAATGAGCGGTCAGAGCGCTCGTTTGGATCGGAAGGGATCACAGGAATGGCCAAGACAGCCAAGCCCTCTAAACAAGCGATCAATGTATCGGATCAAGCCGCTCCGTCGGATGATCCGGACTTCATTCTGCATTCGCTTCAAGACGAGTTTGAAAAGGCAAAACGCTTCGCTGCAACCGAAGAGCAAATGCTCGAATTTTACGAGCGGATGCTGCTCATAAGGCGCTTTGAAGAGAAAGCGGGCCAACTTTACGGCCTTGGTTTGATTGGTGGATTTTGCCACCTCTATATCGGGCAGGAAGCCGTGGCGATCGGCCTCCAAAGCGCGCTCGATGCGGACAAAGACAGCGTGATCACCGGCTATCGCGATCATGGCCATATGCTGGCCTATGGCATCGATCCCAAGGTGATCATGGCGGAGTTGACGGGCCGCGAAGCCGGTATCTCCAAGGGCAAGGGCGGGTCGATGCACATGTTTTCGACCGAGCATAAATTCTACGGCGGGCACGGCATCGTCGGCGCGCAGGTCGCGCTCGGAGGAGGGCTGGCGCTCGCGCACCAATACAACGATGACGGCGGCTTGTGCTTGGCCTATTTTGGCGATGGCGCCGCCAATCAGGGGCAGGTCTACGAAACGTTCAACATGGCCGCGCTTTGGAACCTGCCGATCGTGTTCGTGGTCGAGGACAACCAATACGCCATGGGCACCGCGACCAAGCGATCCTCGGCGGAAACCCGGTTCTATCGGCGCGGCACCGCCTTCCGTATCCCGGGCATGGAAGTGAACGGGATGGACGTGCTCGAGGTGCGCGCTGCAGCGGAAGTCGCGTTCAAGCATGTGCGCGAGGGCAAGGGCCCGGTTCTGATGGAGTGCAACACCTACCGCTATCGCGGGCATTCCATGTCCGATCCGGCCAAGTACCGTTCACGCGAAGAGGTGCAGGATCAGCGCGATCATCACGACCCCATCGAAGGTTTGAAGAAGACGTTGATCGAAGGCGGAAAGACCGAAGCCGACTTGAAAGACATTGATAAGGCGATCCGCGCGCGCGTGGCGGAAGCGGCGGACTTCGCCGAGAATTCGCCCGAGCCAGAGCCAAGCGAACTCTACACCGATGTTTTGGTGGAGGAGTATTGAGCCATGTCCATCGAACTCAAAATGCCCGCGCTTTCTCCCACCATGGAAGAGGGGACACTCGCGAAATGGCTCAAGTCCGAGGGTGATCCTATCGAGCCCGGCGATATCATCGCTGAGATCGAGACGGATAAGGCCACGATGGAATTTGAGTCCATCGATGAGGGTGTGCTGGGCAAAATACTGGTTGCGGAAGGGACAGAGAACGTTGCGGTGGGCACCGTTATCGCCACGCTTGAAGGCGAGGGCGAAGACGCGGCGCCCGCGCCGACGCCTGCATCACAACCCGCTCCGGAAGCGCAGGCGAAGCCCGCTCCTACACCGGCTCCAACCATCCCTGCGCCGGGCCCCAAGGCAGCAGTCACCGATCCGGAGATCCCAGCTGGAACGAGTTTCACGCAAGTCTCCGTTCGCGAGGCTCTATGCGACGCGATGGCGGAAGAAATGCGCGCCGATCGCCGTGTTTTCGTGATGGGTGAGGAAGTCGCTGAGTATCAGGGGGCTTACAAAGTCACCCAAGGTCTTTTGGATGAATTCGGTCCCAAACGCGTGATCGATACGCCGATTACGGAGTACGGTTTTGCCGGCATTGGCACTGGGGCGGCCATGGGTGGGTTGCGTCCGATAGTTGAGTTCATGACGTTCAACTTCGCGATGCAAGCCATCGATCACATCGTGAATTCAGCGGCAAAGACGAATTACATGTCGGGTGGCCAGATGCGTTGCCCCGTTGTGTTTCGCGGTCCGAATGGCGCGGCTAGCCGTGTGGCGGCTCAGCATTCGCAGAATTACGGGCCGTGGTATGCGAGTGTGCCTGGTCTGATCGTTATTGCACCCTACGACAGCGCGGACGCCAAGGGTCTGCTGAAGGCCGCCATTCGGTGCGAAGACCCGGTCGTCTTCTTAGAGAACGAGCTCGTTTACGGTCGCAGCTTTGATGTGCCCGATATTGAAGACCATGTCCTGCCCATCGGCAAAGCCCGCATCATGCGCGAGGGAAGCGATGTGACGATAGTCTCTTACTCGATCGGCGTTGGTATGGCTTTGGAAGCCGCCGAAACGTTGGCGGGGGAAGGCATTGACGCCGAAGTGATCGACCTTCGCACGCTTCGCCCGCTCGACACGCAAGCGATCCTTACAAGCCTCGCCAAAACCAATCGACTGGTGATCGCCGAGGAAGGCTGGCCAACCTGCTCCATTGCGAGCGAAGTTGTCTCGGTGTGCATGGAACAGGGCTTTGACGATCTTGACGCGCCCGTGCTGCGCGTGTGCAACGAAGATGTGCCGCTGCCTTACGCTGCGAACCTTGAGCAATTAGCGTTGATCGACCCGCCTCGGATTATCGAAGCGGTGAAGAAGGTCTGTTACGCTTGATGCGTTAGTGGCTGCCGCCCTCTTACGGGCGATCTGCGCTAAACACGTTGCAACGAGCCACACCGGTAGGCGGGTTCGTTTGGAAAATGCCTGTCAGATCTCGCGTGTCGCGAACATTAAACGCGGCTGTGTAGGTCATCACCTCGCCATCGAGCCAGTCGAACGGGGTGAGCGCTTCGTATTGATAGGCGACTTCAACAAACATCACAGCCGTGCCTGTTGCCGCAGTGATTTCGGAGCCAGCTTCGCCCATTCCCGGAAAGTCCGTGCCTTCTTCGCCATCGCCTTCGACGCCATAGGTTGATGTGTGGTTGAAGGCCCCGCGGCAACGTTGCCAGGCTATCCATTGCCCGTCTTCATCGTTTTCTTGAAGGCTCGACACAATCACGCGACCGTTTTCAAACAGGTCGATCCGTTCACCCGCTTTTTCGGCGCCGACAAGCGCGGCGTTGATATCGTCCTCGTAAACCTGACGGCCGGCCAGAATATCGGTTTCGCCGACACGCGAGGCGTTATCGGCCACTTGCATGGCGATTTGGCTCACTTGCATATGTGTGATGGTGAAATAGGCCACTTCGGTGCCCATCATTCCCATGCCCAGAACAATCGGGGCGGTGAACGCGAATTCGGTGAGCGCAAGGCCGCTATCTGCCTCCGAAAGGCGATTGGCAAAGCGCAAGACTTTGCTTTTTGCGACGGCCCAAATGTTTTCGCTGCGCGTGGTGTCTGATTTCATCATCACAAGCAATTCCGTGTTTCAACGTTCAAGTCTTGTTCGTCGTAAGGCTGGTTGCGCAGCACAGTGGACGCTCGGAGTGTTACCTTCTGCGGTAGTCCTGCGACCCCATACATCGGGAAAAGGCGATCATATTCGACGATTGCGGTGTAGAGTACGGCGTCACGCGCGCCACCAATGCCCTGCTCGCCCCGGTTCGTGTCCCATTGGCCATTGCCGTTTGCATCGGCGTAGACTTCGTTGTTGTTGCAAAGGCCGTCGTCATTCTCGTCCGTGAACTCTTCGGCTTCGCCGATGTCGCTGAACTCAAAGTGCGATAGCTTTTCCAGAGTAACCGATGCGTTGTTGGGTACGACCGTCCGGATCTGCTCGACCACGCGATCATCGATGCTTTGCTCACGGCTCCCCGCACTTTCGAGCGTAAGGTCACGGCCGGCGCTTTGCATCGCGCCGTTCATCATCGCGTGGGTGTATTGGCTATGGGCCATGTCGAATATGCCCATGACCATCAGGATGAGCACTGGCGCGACAAAACCAAATTCGGTCAGTGTCGCGCCGCGCTCGTTTGCCTTTAGCGCGTTGAACATTGCGCCCCCCAATCAGTTGGTCAGACGGAGCGCGGCAATGCGCTGCGCGATTTCTTTGAAGCGGTCGCTAAGCTGGGTCGAGTCGTCGGCGACGAAGGCCCGGCCCGGAGACGCGCAGTCGATAAGGTTCTGCGAAAGCGCAGTCCCAAAGGCGACCACCCAAACCGAGATGTTCTCTTGGCGGGCCAAACGACACGCGGCCTGGAATCGTTCGGCATGCGCGGAAGCCAATGTGTTGTAATTGGCGTCCCCGCTGACCCGGCGTCCCCACCATTCCACGCCATAGGTGCCGTAGACTTCGCTGTTGGGGGCCAAGATACCATCTGTCATGAAGACGATGTGTCGACCGATGGCATCCCCGTTGGGAGCGGTCGCGTTATCCGATGCAAAGATGCCCCGCGGGGAAATGTAGCGCGCGCCCCACAGCATACCAATGTCGTGATAGGTGTTGCTGCGCCCACGCAGGCTGTCCACGTAGTTCTGCAAATCCTGCCGCGTGCGCATCACGCCATCGGTTGAAGCGGTCGTATTGTTTTCGAGCTCGGCCATGCGGAAGGCTTGTGCGGGGCAAGAGTAACCCGCCTGCGCCATAGGGACAACGCTCCCCTCAGAGTTCAGGCGCGTTTTTCCTTCCACGTCGGTAAGGACACGGGTGCCCCTCCAGCTTCTTGATGTATCGTCGTCGTAGTCTGTCAATCCCGTGTTGTCCTTGCGTTGCCAGCCAACGGCCTGGATGACCGGTTTCCAGCGCTCAGCTTCGGTCGAAGGGATAAGATTGATGTTCATGTCGAGCGCCGCAGCCGGAATCGGATCCCAGGTGGTGCCCGTGGCGGTGTTCGCTTCTTCGATACAGCCGTCCCAGGTGGCGTTGATCATGCCTCCTTCGTTGCCGCTGGTCTCGCTCATCGGAACCTGGACCTGACGCGAAGAGCCGTAAGCGTTCCGAATGTTGACGGTGTTCCAGCCCGCCGGAGCTGTTGACGGATTATCCAGTCCTGGAGGATTGGCTGTATCGACCTCGGTGTAGATCCAATCGACGAAAAACGGCGGATCCCGTTCCTCAATCGTTTGGAACGTTACATCGGCTTTGTCTTCCCAAAGTCTATGGCCGTAGGCGCATTCATCCCTGTCTTCTTTGAAGTTGGCAAAGCCCGTCCCGTAGCGAACTCTTTCGTTGTCATCGCGATATTCGCGAATCCGCTGGTTGCCGTTGATTGTTTCGTTTTGGATTCCTTGGTGCTTGCCAAGTGTATCGTACACATAAATGTCCAGATCGTCGGGCTTAAGGGCTTTGCATTCTTTCTTGCTGTCAGAATCAACGACCGTGCGATTCCTACCGACATCTGTCCACTCGTCACCGGTCCGGTTGATTTCGAGGATTTCTTCTCTGATGAAGTTCCACTCTTCGTCCTGGTCCCATTTGGCCCAGCGCGATTGGAAGACAGCGTCGCTCGCCATCCAGTTGGCATTTCTGGCGACGATATCGTTGCCGACGTTCACGTTCGACGCATACGGCACCATGCCATAACGCACCTGAGCCTGCGGCGAGGTCGCCGATTCAACCGTGTCATAGAAATCCATCACCGCGGTGCGAAGACCCACGATTTTCGACGTTGGGATCTCTGTGTTGTTACAGTTACCGCCGTTAGGATTGTCGGCTGCGCAGTTCATCGAACCGGTCACGTCGACCACGAACATAATGTCGGTGTTGGAGATGTTGATGTCGGCGTTACAGTCGACGGACACGGGAAAACCGCCATAGCCGAAAATGCCCATCAGACTGGTCGGCAGATTTCCGCTGGCCGTCCCGACCACCTCACCGCCGCTCGTCGCAGTGTAGGCCCGCGTGCCGTTCTCGATGCCGAACATTCCACTTTCGAAGTTCTGGTCAAAGAAGTTTTCGCCAATTTGTCGGTGGTCGGCCGTAAACTCTGTCGTTTCCATGGCACGCCGAGCGGCCAGAGCGCCCGCGTCACAGGCCGCCTGCAAGCGGGTTTCGGTCATGTAATAGCGACTGGCGTCAACAGCGCCGCCCACCATCGCCAGCAGCGGAACCATCGCCGCCGCACCGATGGCGATAGTGTTGGCTTTCGAATCCTCAAGAAGCTCAGTGAGAAATCCGCCTTCGAACTGCTCTGGTTTGCTCATGGAATGAGTGTCCTTTGCCCCATAACGACGCGACATAGCGCCGGCACATAAAACTTCAGATGTGGGCCATAACCGAGATCAGGTAAGCGAAATCCGAAGCGATGTGGTTAAGGAAGGCCTAAGCGTTCCCAGCAACCAACCTTAGTCAGCCTGTGTCCCGGTTTCGGACATGCGGCTTTGCAAATCCTACTGACGCTAGGCTATCGGCGGCAAATGACCCCGGACTCATCAGAAGAATTGCCCGACGAGGTGCGGATCGCTCTCGCGCATACCGGCGAAAGTATGCGCGGAGCGTTAACCCTATTCTTCGAACTTGATGCGCGGCTTTCCCGGCTTGTGTC
>JBCCKJ010000032.1:0-13032 GCA_039027455.1 Pseudomonadota bacterium
CACGGTCTTGCTCTAGTGGAACGCGATGAAGATGGGATCGACACAGCGTTTCGCGCCGACGTGCTGGAAGGACTCTCGCAAACGCAAAAGGCAATCCCCGCACGCTGGCTCTACGACGACGCGGGTTCCCAGTTGTTTGAAGACATTACCCAGCTTCCCGAATATTATCCCACCCGCGCGGAGACCGAGATTCTGAACGCGCACGGGCCGGACTTTGCTAAGCTTATAGGTCCGGGGCGCGCCGTGGTGGAATTTGGGTCTGGGTCTTCCATCAAGACACCGTTGCTGCTGAAAGCGATTGATCCAGCGGCCTATGTGCCATTGGATATTTCCGGCGACTTCCTGCGCGCGTCGGCGCGCGATTTGGGCGCGAAGTTTCCGGATGTGCCCGTTTATCCAGTCGAGGCGGACTTCATGCGCCGAGTGGAGTTGCCGCAAGCAGTCGAAGGCCAGCCCAAACTCGGCTTCTTCCCGGGTTCGACCATTAGCAATATGATCGCGCCGAGCGCCGTCGACCTGTTGCGCGCCATGCGGGCGACCCTAGGGGAGGGCGCGAAGCTGCTAATCGGCATGGACCTGATCAAGAAGAAGGACACGCTAATCGCGGCGTATGACGACGCAAGCGGTGTCACCGCGCGCTTCAACCTCAATCTCGTGCAACGCATCAACCGCCAGCTGAAAGGCGATATCCCCGTTGACGCCTTGCGCCACGAAGCGCGTTGGAACGATGAGCACGCACGGATAGAGATGCACCTTGTGACCACGCGAGATATCTCGTTTTTGGTCGCTGGCCAGAGCTTCAGGATGGCTTCGGGGGAAAGTCTTCATACGGAGAACAGCCACAAGTTTAGCCGCCGCACATCCTACATGTTGCTGCTAGCCGGAGGATGGGAACCGCAGGCCCGTTGGCTCGACAGCGAAGAGCGCTTTTCAGTACTTGTGGCTGAGGCTAAACCGCCCCGCAGCGCCCCCTAAAGGCGCAGCGAAACTTCAGGTCAACTGGGGCGTTAGGCCGAATATGAGCGGATCACACAGCGATATTGCGATCGTAGGAGCAGGTATGGCCGGCCTCGCCTGCGCGACGCGGCTAAGCGCAGCTGGGCGCAGCGTGCAGGTGTTTGACAAAGGACGCGGACCAGGGGGGCGCATGGCCACACGCCGCGCCGAAATCGACAGCGAAACGGGGCTGGAAACCGTTCGGTTTGATCATGGTGCGCAGTATTTTACAGCGCGCGATGCGAGCTTTCTCAAGGCTGTAGAGAATTGGGAAAAGATGGGCGCGGTGGCGCGCTGGCCCGCCGCGTCTCGGCGCGAAAACGATCCCGCCTTCGTGGGCACCCCAGGCATGAATGGACCTATCCACGCTATGGCTGGAGGCTTGGGCACAGTTTGTTGGAGTACACGCGTTGAGCAACTCACGCGTCTAGATGACGGATGGCGTCTAACAACGTCTCAGGGAGATACTAAGACGGCGAACACCGTCTTGGTCGCCATACCCGCAGAGCAGGCGAGCGATCTATTGCAGGAAGCTGCACCGCAATTTGCGCAGGTGGCGGGCAGCGTCACGTCAGAACCGTGTTGGGCGGTCATGGTTTCTTTTGCCCGGCCGCTACCGATTAAGAGAGATATTTTCCGTGAACCTAAGAAGCAAATCTCGTGGGCGGCGCGTGATTCTGCCAAACCCCATCGTGCGGGTGTCGAGAATTGGGTTTTGCACGCGAGCCCCAAATGCAGTCGCCAGATTATCGATCGGCCCAAAGAGGAAGCCGCCGAAATCTTGCTGGCTGACTTCTTCGCGCAGACCGGCACTGCACCTGTGGAACCGATTCACCTTGCCGCTCATCGCTGGCTCTACGCCCAGCCTGCGAGCCTTGGGGGCCAGCCCGCGTATTTTGACGCTGAAGCACGGATTGGCATCGCTGGCGACTACCTCCACAGCCCCCGCGTAGAAGGGGCGTGGGTCTCGGGCACTGCGCTCGCCGATCTGGTGTTAAACGACTAATCTGTAAGGATTGGCTGGGGTGGCAGGGATCGAACCTGCGAATGGCGGTACCAAAAACCGCTGCCTTACCACTTGGCTACACCCCAGCAGAGCGCGCTCGTATAACGCCGCCGTCACAAAAGGGAAGGCTCAAAAGCGCGTTTTAGCCGATCGTTGAACGCCGTGTGTTGAGATCGGTTTCAACCTGCCGCATCATCGAGTGGCTGAGACGGTAGAACAGCATCGCGACGCCCGCCGGAATGAGGATCAGTCCGGGAAGCCAGGCGAAGGCGAAGTTAATACCTGCAATCGCTTGCGCGCTTTGATCAGCGCCCGCGACAAAGCCGGTTTGATCGAGCACGAGCCCGGGCATCGCACCTCCGAAACTCATTCCTATTTTGACGGCAAAAATTGAGGCCGACAGCGTGAGCGCGGTCATCTGCTTGCCTGACTTCCAATCGATAAATTCCGCAATATCGGTGAACATGGAAAACGCGAGCACCATCAGAAAGCCGAAGCCGATGCCAACAAGCAATTGCGCACCAGTCTGCGCCGTGACAGCGTCGAGAGGCGACAAAGCGAAAGCGCTGATCCCAATGAGTTTGAGTAGGCCGCCAAACAGGATCAGGTGCGATTTTTCAAACCGTCTTTGTAAAAGGTAGCCGATGATAACTCCCGTGACTTGCCCCAGTGCCAGCGCGGTAAGGAACAACCCAAAACGATCGAGGAAGAGGAACACTGGTGTTCCATCATCGCCTGCAACATATTTGAACCAGAAGCGTGCCGTGGAAGCGCGGCTCGCGATGGCGAGCACACCAAAGATGGCGGAAACGGCTGTCGCGATCCACGCTCCAGTTCGGAACAATCGCCCGAGATCTCCGGCTACAGAGCCTGTGGCTGGAGCTGCCGGAATACGCTCCTTGGTCGTTGCGAACGTGACCCAGTAGCAAAGCACCGAAACGAGAGCGAACACACCCATAGTCAGCAGTATGCCTTGTTCTTCGTCGCCTTGGCCAAGTTCGCGGATGAGAGTGGTGGCCAGGACGCCTACGACAATACCTGACGCGCCAGAAAAAAACATACGATAAGCGGTCACATTCGCGCGCTGTTCGGTGGACGGTGAGATCACACCGAGCAGGCCGGAATAGGGGACATTTACGGCGGTAAAGGCAAGCATAGTCAAACCATAGGTGATGTATGCCCACACGAGCAGCCAACCCACTGACATCTCAGGCGTTGCAAAGACGGCAAAACCGGTCACGCCAAAAGGAAGCGCGCCAAACAGCAGATAAGGACGATAGCGCCCCCAACGCGAACGTGTGCGGTCGCTGATCACGCCCATTACCGGATCTGTCACCGCATCAAAACCGCGAGACAGCAGCAACATCAGCGCCATCGCTGCGGGCGACACTCCGCCCAAGTCAACGTAGAAGTAAAGCAGATAGGCGGCGAAAAAGTTCAGATAGAGCCCTGAGGGCAGATCCCCCAAGCCGTATCCCAACTTCTCCGTTAGGCGAATGCGTGCCTGCGGTGTTTCAGATTGTTGGACCAGGTCACCTGCCGCAGCGGTCGAAGCCAAGCTTGTCTTCCTCTTCTTCCCCAAAACGAACAATGGGCCGGAAACCGTGCGATTTCCAGCCCATAGTTATGTTGGCTTGTATCAGAGAGGCCATGAGGCTCCGTGGATCTGCGCGGCGTTGAGCTTAGAATGACCAGTCGAGCTTCTTGCCTTCGAAGTCGGCGGAGGAGTGACGCTCGAGCAATTGCGATTCCTCATCGCCCCACGCCTTGTTAACGATGCGTCCGCGTTGCACGCCGGGGCGCTCGGCGATTTCGCGCGCCCAGCGGCCGACGTTTTTGTAGTCATCAATCGACAGGAAGGTTTTGGCGTCGTTGTAGATCATGCCGGCCACAAAGGGTGCGAGCCACGGCCAGTTAGCGATATCGGCGATGGTGTATTGGTCACCGCCAAGGAATCGGTTGTCGGCTAGGCGTTGGTCGACCACGTCAAAGATGCGCTTGGCTTCCATCGCATAGCGGTTGATGGGGTATTCATACTTTTCCGGCGCGTAGGCGTAAAAGTGGCCAAAGCCGCCGCCGATGAACGGGCCGGTGCCGACCTGGAAGAAAACCCAGCTCAAGACTTCGGCGCGCGCGGCGGGATCGGTGGGCAGAAACTCACCAAACTTCTCGGCTAGGTGGACAAGGATCGCGCCCGACTCAAACACGCGGAAAGGCGTGTCGCCGCTCTTGTCGAGTAGAGCGGGGATTTTCGAGTTGGGGTTCACACCAACAAAACCGCTGGTGAACTGCACGCCGTCGCCGATGTTGACGGTGTAGGCGTCGTACTCCGCGCCGGTGTGCCCCTTTTCCAGAAGCTCCTCGAGCATGATCGTCGCTTTCACGCCGTTGGGCGTCGCGAGGCTGTAAAGCTGGAAGGGGTTGTCGCCCTCGGGCAGCGCCTTTTCTTCGCGCGCGCCCGCTGTCGGACGGTTGATGGAAGCAAAGCGGCCACCGCTTTCGGTGTCATATGTCCAAACGGTGGGGGGAGTGTAGGTGGGATCGGCCATTGTGCGTGTCTCCTGAACGGGAGGGAAAGTCAAATTGACCCTGACTGCCTCCAAGTGGCTTATGGGCGGACCAAGCGCAACCGGGAGCCAACGCCAGAATCGCTGTTGCTCTTGAAAGCGCAGCTTTGCTTCGCCGCGCTTCCTAATCGGGCGCAGAGCGGCTAGGGCGGGCCAAAGGCAGCTATCTGGAGGTAACCGCGCGCTATGGCGGACACCGCTCACAGCTTTTTTGACATGCATAAACAGGGGTTTGTGCGCGTGGGAACGTCCACGCCGTGCTGCCGCCCCGCCGATGTCGCTTACAACACCGCTGGCGTGATCAGCGAAGCCAAGCGCGCGCAAGAATGCCACGTCGATCTGCTGGTCTATCCTGAGTTGACGCTGTCATCCTACGCGATTGATGATCTGCACCTGCAAGCGGCGCTGCTCGATCGCGTAGAGCGCAGTGTGGCCGAAGTGGTCGAAGCGAGCGCCAATCTTTCGCCGGTTCTGGTGATCGGCGCGCCGCTGCGCCGCAACGGAAAGATCTACAACTGCGCGCTGGTGATCGCGGGCGGCGCATTGCTGGGCGCAGTGCCGAAAAGCTATCTCCCCAATTACCGCGAATTCTACGAGAAACGCTATTTTGCGCATGGCCGCGAGTGCCAGGATCTGTGGATCGCGGTGGCGGGCGAGGAGGTGCCGTTCGGCACCGATCTGGTGTTCGCCTCGGCCAAACTGCCCGGCTTCACTTTTGGCGTTGAAATTTGCGAAGATTTTTGGGCGCCCAACCCCCCGGGCACTTTGGCCGCGCTGGCGGGCGCCAACATCCTTTGCAACCTTTCCGCCTCGCCCGTCACAATCGGCCGCGCGGAAGATCGGCACTTGCACTGCCGCTCCAGTTCTTCACGCTCAATGTGCGCCTATGTCTATTCCGCGAGCGGCCATGGAGAGAGCACGACCGATCTTTCTTGGGACGGGCAGGGTGTCATCTACGAACTCGGCACGCTGCTCAAGGAAAGCGAGCGCTTCGATCTCGAACCCGAGCTTTGTATTGTTGATGTCGACACGGATCGCATTGCGCTGGAGCGGATGCGCAACGGCACGTTCAACGACGCCGCCGAAGCGCATGGCCGGCCCGAGGACAGCTTCCGACGGATTGTGTTCGAGCACAACGCCGGAGAGGGTGACATTGGCTTGATGCGCCCGATCCGCCGCTTCCCCTTTGTGCCCAACGATCCCAAGACGCTGGACGAGGATTGCTACGAAGCTTTCAACATCCAGGTGGATGGCCTCATGCGTCGCATTCAGGCGACGTCAGCCAAGTCGCTCATCATCGGAATTTCGGGCGGGCTGGATTCGACCCACGCGCTGATCGTCGCCGCCAAAGCGTGCGACCGGCTGGGCCTGCCCCGCACCACGATCCGGGGCTACACCATGCCCGGCTTTGCGACCTCGGAGGGCACCAAGTCCAACGCTTGGAAACTGATGGGAGCCTTCGGCATCACCGCTGAAGAGATCGAGATCAAGCCCGCCGCCGAACGCATGCTTAAAGATATGGGCCATCCGTTTGGCGCGGGAGAGCCGGCCTATGATGTGACGTTTGAAAATGTCCAAGCGGGCCTTCGGACCGATTATCTGTTCCGATTGGCGGGGCAGCATTCGGGCTTTGTAGTTGGGACAGGTGATCTCTCGGAACTCGCGCTGGGTTGGTGCACCTATGGCGTGGGTGATCACATGAGCCATTACGGCGTCAATTCGGGCGTGCCCAAAACACTGATCCGTTACCTTATCCGCTGGACCGTGGAGACCGAGCAATTCTCTCCGGAATGCGGCGCTATCCTGATGAGCGTGTACGACACGGTTATCTCACCCGAATTGGTCCCCGCGGGAGAAGACGGCGCCATTCAGGACACCGAAGCGCATATAGGACCCTATGAGCTGAACGATTTCTTCCTCCACCACACGATCCGCGTCGGTCAGCGGCCAAGTAAGATCGCGTTTCTCGCCTGGCACGCGTGGAAAGACGCGCAAGCGGGGCAGTGGCCTTCCGGTTTCCCAGAGCATCGCAAAAACGAATACGATCTGGCGGCGATTGCCGGCTGGCTTGAGATGTTTGCGCGCCGCTTCTTCGGGTTTTCGCAGTTCAAGCGAAGCGCGCTGCCCAATGGGCCGAAAGTGTCGTCGATGGGCGCACTTTCCCCGCGCGGCGACTGGCGTGCGCCAAGCGATGCGGTCGCCGATGTGTGGGTCGACGAGCTAAAAGACAGCCTTCCGCCGCTCCCATAGGAAAGAACCAAGCCCGCGCTTGGGGTGCGGACCCGGCCCTCCCTGCGACCCTCGTTTCCGAGGGACAGCCTGTGCCAACGTGTCAGTCGCGGCTGAGCGCCAGGCGACCCGCGCCAAAGGCGGCGACCTGGAACATGCCGCCTGCCAAGGCTAGGTTCTTCAGGAAGTGGATCATCTGGTTCTGGTCGGCGAAGTCGGCGTGGAAGGTGAAAGCCGCCGCGATCGAGAAGAGGCCGAGCGCGATGGCCGTCAAGCGAGTCTTGAACCCGGCGATCAGCATTAGGCCCCCGAGGATTTCCAGCGCGACGACCGCGTAGAAAACGACTTCGGCGAAGGGCAGGCCCGCGCTAGCGATGTAGCCGATCGTGCCTTCCACAGCGCCTAGCTTGGTCACGCCGGACAAGACGAAGATGGTGGCGAGCAGGATGCGGCCGCCAAGGGCGAGGGCGTCTTTACCCGAAATCGTGGAGCTTGGGGCGGATACCGGAGCGGCGCTTTGAGCGAAGGTGTTCATGGGAATTCTCCTTTGAGGGTATGCTTGGGGGAAGGTGAGCTGCCAATCAGGCGGCGACAGAAACATTCGACGCTTTCTCGATAGCGGCGGCGATCTTGGCTTCGGCGTCGGCGCCCATGATGCCGTCCGCGGCGATCACTTCGACATCTTTGATGCCGAGGAAACCGAGGAAGAATCTGAGCCAACTGGACATGAAATCGAAATCCGCGCCAATCGGTGTCCCGCCCGACGCGGCGGCGATGTAGGCCTTCTTTCCCTCTAGGAGACCAACAGGGCCGCTCTCGGTGTATTTGAAAGTGGTGCCAGCGCGGGCGACCAGATCGGCCCACGCTTTGACCACGGCAGGGACACCGAAATTGTAGATTGGGGTCGAGAACACGATCGTGTCAGCCGCCTGAAGCTCAGCAATCAGCGTGTCCGCAATGGCGGCAAGTTCCGCCTGTTCGGGTGTGCGGTCGGCGGCGGGCGTCAAGTTCGCTTCGAAACGTGAGGCACTCACGAAGGGAATGTCGTTCTTCGAAAGATCGCGGGTCGTAACACTTGCCCCGCCACCTTTGGTGAGGCTGGTCACGAGCGCCTGACCGATCTGGTTTGAAACGCTTTCGTCACCGCGAATGCTGGCTTTGATATGCAGGATGTTGGACATGGGAATTCTCCGTTGGGGTGTTTGAAACGAAAGGAGCCAGCCGAGTGCGGACTCGGCTGGCTCTTCGGGGGGTTAGGCCGCGTCCACGAGGACCACTTCGCTGTCCTCAAGCGCGGTGATGGTGATCTCCTCCATCTGCGTGATCGCCACACCGTCGCGCGCTTTGGCAATGGTGTCCTGGATCTGCACCTTGCCCGTGGCGGGCACGAGGTAGAGGTGACGCCGATCGGACGCGATGTCGTAGGTGACGCTTTCGCCCGCCTTGATCGTCGCGCCGAGCACTTTGGCGTCGGTGCGGATCGCCAGCGGACCTTCGTTGTCGTTGACGCCGCTTGGCACCGAACCGCTGGCCAAAGTCACGAACTGGCCGGACCGCTCACCTTTGGGAAAGGCGCGGGCGCCCCATGACGGCTGGCCACCGCGTTCGCTCGGGATAATCCAGATCTGGAAGATCTGTGTGTCGCCCTCTTCCAGATTGTATTCCGAGTGCGCGATGCCGGTGCCCGCGCTCATCACCTGGACATCGCCCGCTTCGGTGCGGCCTTCATTGCCCTGGTTGTCCTTGTGCGTGATCGCGCCTTTGCGGACATAGGTGATGATCTCCATGTCCTGGTGCGGGTGGGTCGGAAAGCCGGTGCCGGGAGCGATAGTGTCATCGTTCCAGACCCGGATCGGTCCCCACTGCACGCGAGCTGGATCGTGATAGCCCGCGAAGGAGAAGTGGTGATGCGCGTCGAGCCAGCCGTGATGGGCGGAGCCAAGGCTTTCAAAGGGACGAAGTTCAATCATAGTTTTTCTCCTGTCTCGGCGATTGGCGGTAACGCCGGATCGCTGTGTTGAGTTGGAGATAGGCGCATCTTTATACACGTATAAGTGCGATAAAACTTGCCAAGATATTCAGATTATCCGAACATTACCGCATGAAGCTTGGCGATCCCTCTCTCGACCAATTGCGCATCTTTCTGGCTGTGGTGGAGCACGGCAGCTTTGGCGGCGCGGCGCGGGCAATGGGACGCGCGGTCTCGGCGATTAGCTACGGCGTCGCGCAGCTTGAGTTGCAATTGGCGGTGACGCTGTTCGAGCGCGAAGGTTCGCGCAAGCCTGTGTTGACCGAGGCAGGGGAGGGCTTGCTGGTTGAAGCGCGCGTGGTAGCCGACGCGGTCGACGCGCTTCTGGCCAAGACCCAAAGCCTGCATTCGGGGCTGGAATCGAGTGTTGGTCTCGTCATCGATGTCATGGTTTCCGGGGAGGTCACCGCGCATGTGCTGCGCGAATTTCGCCGCATGTTCCCGACCGTCGCGCTTACGCTCAACATTGAAGGGCTGGGCGCAGTGGCGCAGTGCCTTTTGGACGAAAACGCCGATTTGGCCATCGGCGGCCCGGTGATCGCGCAGCATCCCGCGTTAGAACGGCAAGCGCTGGGTGAGATCGATCTAATCCCCGTCGCAAGCCCGGACCACCCGTTGTCGCTGGCCGTGGCTCAAGGAAATGCGGCTCCGGGTCTATCGCGTCAGCACCTGCAATTGGTCCTGGCCGACCGTTCCGATTTGACGCAGGGGCGCGAATTTTCGGTGCTTAGCCCGCTCACGTGGCGGCTGGGCGATCTAGGCGCGAAGCATTCGCTGCTCAAAGAGGGACTGGGCTGGGGCAACATGCCGCGCGAAATGGTGGCGGATGATCTGGCGCAAGGGCGCCTGTTCGAACTCGACCTGCCCGAAAAGCCGGGCGACCGCTACACGCTGAGCGCGTTGTGGCGGCGCGACACGCAGCTGGGGCCAGCAACCAATTGGTTGATCGACGCGTTCCGCGACGAATTTGAACGAAGCTAGGCTTCGCCGCGAAGCCAGCAGAGCGCGCTTGCCTCGTCGTCGAAGAATTCGACATCAAGCCCAGCGCCAATCCGCTTGTATTGCAGTTTCACCAGCGGGGGCGGGGATACGACGGCAAACTTGGCAAGGCCGTTGCGATTGCCGAGCAGCAGGCTGTCTCGGATTGCATCAGCCGTCGCGCGGTCCTGCGGCACAAACTCGGCGAGATTGCCCATCGCGCTAAAGCGCCGTTTGGCGCGAATGAAGGGGTTCGCCGCTTTTGCCAGATTGTCCAAGAACGCGTGCATGTCTTCAAGCTGCCAAAACCCGGCAATCGCGAAATACAATTCGCGGCGCTGATCGTCTGCGCGGATCGAAGAGGTGGGAGCGAGCGTGGCCATACCTCAAGCGATACACGAGAGCCGTTTAGCGTTCGGTTAATTCAGGCTTCAAGCGGCCTGACGCAGCCAAGCTACGGCGTCGCCTTTGTTACTAAAAATCTCGGTGTTTGCGGGATCGGCCAACCGGTCGAATTGCAATTTGAGCAGGGGTGCGGTGATCACGAAGGCTTGGCGTTTCATGCCCAGCCGTTTCGATTCCGCCATCAGAAAGCGCATGCTCTCGGCCATCACACGGTCTTGCACGGCCAGACCGCTCATATCGCCAAGCACGTTGAAGCCCTTGCCCGAAGTGAACAGGTCTTTGCCCTTGTGCAGAAGGGCGCTTTGAAAACGGGTCATGTCTTCCGCGGCCCAGAAGCCAGATACGGCGTAGTGCACTTCGCGCCGCGCCTCGTCGATGAGGATCGTGAAATTGGGCTTTAGCTCGGACATGGATTTGTCCTTAGGTGAATGTGGTTAAGGATTTACCATAAGCGAGCGACGACGCCCGATTCCGGATTTTTAGACTCGCATCACCCAGCCATGCGTGTCGGGCTCGCGTCCATGTTGGAGGCCGACAAGCTTCTCGCGCATTTTGATGGCCATTTGCCCGATACCACCCGCGCCGATCTGAAATTCTCCGTCAGGTGAAGCGACCATGCCCACCGGCGTGACCACGGCGGCGGTTCCGCAGGCCAAGGTCTCCAAAAGCTCTCCGCTCGTCGCCTCGTCGCGCCACTGGTCAATCGAGTACGGCTCTTCGCGCACATCCAAGCCTTCGGCGCGAAGCAGCGCGATCAGGCTTTCGCGCGTGATACCGGGCAGGATCGTGCCGGTCAGTGGCGGCGTGACAACGCTGCCATCGCGCCGCACGAAGAAGAGGTTCATGCCGCCCAGTTCTTCGACCCATTTGTGCTCAACTGCGTCCAGAAAGACGACTTGGTCGCAGCCTTGCGCGATCGCTTCGGCTTGGGGGACGAGGCTGGCCGCGTAGTTGCCACCCGTCTTGGCGGCGCCCGTCCCACCAGGGGCCGCGCGCACATAATCCTGGCTGACCCAGATTTTGACCGGGTTCACACCGCCTTTGAAGTAATTGCCCGAAGACACGAGGATCACGACAAAGGTGTATTGCTTGGCAGGGCGCACACCGAGAAAAGCTTCGGAGGCGAACATAAACGGGCGAATATAAAGCGAGCCGCCCTCGACATCCGGCATCCAGTCCGCGTCCGCTTCGACCGCGACGCGCACCGCTTCGAGGAACAGCTCTTCGGGCAGTTCGGGCATCGCCATGCGCCGCGCGCTGGCGTTGAAACGCGCCGCGTTCGCTTCTGGACGGAACAGCGCCAAGCCGCCGTCTTCGTGGCGGAAGGCTTTCATCCCTTCGAAAATTTCCTGCGCGTAGTGCAGCACGCTTGCCGCTGGATCGAGCGCAATTGGCTGGCGCGGGCCCAATGTGGCGGAATGCCAGCCGCCCCCAACTGAATCTTTGGCGCCTTCGTCGTATTCGATGGTGACCATGTGGTCGGTGAACACCGTTCCAAAACCGGGGTCGCGGATCGCTTCGATCCGGTCTGCGTCCAAAGTGGGGGAAGGGTGGGGTAGGCGCGTGAACTGCATGGGCTTTCGCCTAATCGGGAGCGAAAAAGAGAGCAAGCGCGGTGTGCGGTTTGCTAAAAGAATGACGCGCGATGACTGCGTCTATGGCTTCGGTGCGCAGGAAAGCTCGATCAGTTTGGCTTTCATATCGAACGTTAAGCGCGAGCAGTGCGCGATTTCATTTCGGCCGATCCGGGTGACAACATCGGGTCGACCTTCACCTTTGCGGCGGCTGACTATAATGGCCCCGTCGACCAAGCGGGGATCGTCGGCTGCGAGACTGCCCACCTTGTCAGCTTTGCCATGATCGTTGAGCCGCACCGCGAAGGTGTCGACCCTTAGCTCGCCCAACTCGACCGGATAAACCAGACGCAGATCCTTGGTGTCTCGCCGCAGCCCGAAGTCGAGATCGACGAAGCTCTCGCTGCCTTCGACAAAGCCGCCTTCCAGATTGGTAGCTAGGAAGTTCGCGGTCTTGGCTGAGACATAGTTGACGTCTGCGCTGAGCGTGAACACGGCAAAGAGCTTTCGGTCCCCAACTTCCACTTGGGCGCCAAGTCGGGGGTAGCTGCGCGAGCCCTTGCGTTTGAGTTTAAGGCGCTGCACCCGCTCGATCGGACCTGGTTGGCGGAGCGCGAAGGTGATGCGATCATACGGAAGGTGTTGGACTCCGATGATACCATCGGCGCGCGAGGACACGGGGATCTGCGCCCATGTTACCCGCCGACGCATCTCACCTGACCCAAAATCGATCAGAGCGCGGGTCATTTGGCTTTCGATTTTGTTTTGACCGTAGTCATAGGTCATTTGACCCTCGGGCAGCAGAGCCGCGCTGGCCGCGATATCGGGATTGAGAATGATCGGCCCGGTCGCTCCGGGATTGACCTCAAGCCGTGCAGACACCCCGCCGATCACCACATCGATTGTGTCGAGACCATCGAGGCGCAGCTCTGACGTGTCATCTTGCGATTGAGCCGCAGCGGGGGGCAGGAATAGCGCTGCCAAAACGGGCATGAGGCAAGCCTTGGCGAAACCAAGGAAGGAGGATCGTGAGCGCATGCCAATCAACGCGCAATAAGAGCACTCGATCCTAGGATTGTGTGGGGAAAGAGCCCGTTCCTGTTTCCCAAATGTAAAGGGCTGCACCGCCCGTCGGGGTACAGCCCTTTGCATGGTCAGCGGTCGGAAGCACCGCTCACGTAGCCTTACTCGGCAAAGGAAATTACCGAATATGCTCCGTAGGGATCTTCACCGACCTCGCTACTGAAC
>JBCCKJ010000033.1:0-12853 GCA_039027455.1 Pseudomonadota bacterium
ACCGCGACGGTGGCGATGCCCATGGCGCGCGCGGTGCGCATGATGCGGCACGCAATCTCGCCGCGATTGGCGATGAGGAGTTTGGTGATCATTGGCTCACCGCTTCCCATTCCACTGTCCCGTCCTCATGCACCGTGAGTTCAGGCGCGCCGACCTCCTCACAATCTTCGGGTGCGGTCATGGTGAAGCTGGTGTTCGAAACCAGCCAGCCATTTTCGCCTTTGGCAAGGCTCATCGAGTTGACGCCGCAATGCGTGATCTCACCATTAAAAAGGAACACGTAAGGCCCCCAAACCTGCGCCATGGTGCCATCGACCAAGATATGTTGGTAGGTCATGTACTCTTCGGTTCCCGGTGGACTTTCCTCCCAGCCATTGAGGTGCTGTGAGACGGGCCGCGTGAGTATTCGGACATTGTTCGGATCGCGTCTGTCATGGATGAAGATCACGCCATCGGGCCGCATCGTCCGTGCGAGGGCGGATTTATCATCGCTTCTTAGTGCGGCGAAGAAGCCGTCAACGGCTTCGATGACGTCGAGCTGTTCTGTAGACGGTGATCGAGCGAAGAGCGGCGCTGCGAAGATCGCAGAAACGGCGGCGGCGAGCGTTAGAAGTCCTCTCATGACATGCGCGCTAACGCATTTTTCCCGTCATTGCGAGGAGCCCGAAACTTGTTTTGGATGACGCGGCAATCCAGGGCGTTTAGCGCTGCTCTCTGGATTGCTTCGCTACGCTCGCAATGACGATCAGGCGGCGTCGGGCCGGAAATCCTTGATGCCCCAGTCGATCCCGCCCTCGGGCATCTTTTCGCGGTTGATCGCGGCGGAGAGAAACGCGCGCGCGCCGTAATAGGCCTTCTCCCAGCGCGGCACATAAGTGCGCGTGTTCCACGCCTCGGTCCCGCGCTTGCGGACCTTGCGCCCAATCGCGCCGTAAATGCGCGCGGCGGAAAGCACCGCCCAGCGGCTGCGGAAGGGCAGGCGCGCGGCCCCTACGCGCGCGGCGGCTTCGTGCTTTTCGACCAGCGCGACCAGACGCGCCGCCATTTCGGCGAGCTCTTCGCGGTGGTGCGGTTTAGTGTGCTGGCCGGGCTCGATGTCCTCTTCGACCAGCCATTCGACCGGGAGATAACAGCGCCCCGCCGCGTCATCTTCGACGATGTCGCGCGCGATGTTGGAGAGTTGGAAGGCGAGGCCCAGATCGTTGGCTCGATCGAGCGTGTCGGTATCGTCCGGGTCGACGCCCATCACCACCGCCATCATCACGCCAACCGCGCCCGCGACGTGGTAGCAATAACGCATCATGTCGCCTTGCGTGCGCGGGCGCCAATCCTCGGCGTCGAGCGCGAAGCCCGCGATCACGTCTTCGGCCATCGCCGGGGTCAGACCGCATTCGCTCGCGACCACGCCCAAAGCGTCAAATGAGGCGTCGCCCGTCGGCTCGCCCGCAAACGCCTTGGCGGTCAGTTTGCGGATCAGCGCAAGCCGCGCGTCGAGATCGGATTGATCGCCCAGCTCGCCGCCCATCACCTGATTGTCCGCTATGTCGTCGCAGCGGCGGCACCACGCGTAGAGCAGCCAGGCGCGCTCGCGGGTCTTGGTGTCGAACAACTGCGAGGCGGCGGAAAAGCTCTGCGAGCCCACCTTGATCGCCTGATGCGCGTGGGTGATCAGCGCCAATCTGCGTTCAGGATCAACGGCCATCGCGAAGGACCCTAAAGCTCTTCCGCCTTCATCTGGAAAATCGGCGTGTGCGGCACGTAGCTTGTCATCTTGTCGAGCAGAGAGGGCAGGGTGTCCGCCGCGATCAGAATATTCTGGTGCGCCTCTCGCACAAAGCCTACCTCAGCCATCTTCGTGTTGAAGCGGATGAGATCGTCGTAAAAGCCATAGGCGTTGAGCAGGCCCACGGGATCGGAATGATAGCCCAGCTGCGCCCAGCTCATCGCTTCCCACAATTCGTCCATGGTGCCGACGCCGCCGGGCAGGGTGACAAAGCCGTCAGAGAGATCGGTGAACTTCTGCTTGCGTTCGTGCATGCCGGAGACAGCGATCAATTCGTCGCAATCGTGGTTGGCCACTTCGGCCTTGATGAGGCTTTCCGGGATAATGCCGATGACTTCGCCACCCGCTTTTTTCGCGCCCTTGGCGACCGCGCCCATCAGGCCCAGTTTGCCGCCGCCATAGACAACGCCAATCCCCCGCTGAGCAAGGGCAATGCCGACATCTTCAGCGAGTTCAACGTAACGGGGATCAGCCGGGCTGGCGGAGCCGCAATAGATGGCAAGACGTTTCATAGCGCCGCCCCTTAGGCAGGCTGGAGCCGCGTGACAATCACGCTGGCTCCTTGATCGCCAAATCTTCGAGCATCAGGCCCGCGGTTGCCTTGCCGCTGCCGACGACGCCGGGGATGCCGGCTCCCGGGTGCGTGCCCGCGCCGACGAGATAGTAGTTTTCGATCACATCGTCGCGGTTGTGGCCGCGCAGGTAAGCGCTTTGCCACAGCAGCGGCTCAAGGCTGAAGGCGCTGCCCATGTGGGCGCTAAGATCCTGCTGGAAATCCTTGGGCGCGTAGCTGAACTTGGTGACGATCCGATCGTGAATGTCTGGGATCAAGCGGCGGCCAATCTCGTCGAGGATCATCTTTTCAAGCTTGGGCCCTTCGACGTCCCAATCGATCGGCATCTTGCCCATGTGAGCGACGGGGACGAGCGCGTAAAAGGTGCTTTTGCCCGGAGGCGCCATCGAGGGATCAGTCACCGTGGGATGGTGCAGATAGATCGCGAAATCTTCGGGCAGGACGCCGTTTGTGAAGATATCGTCGAGCAGACCTTTGTAGCGGTTGGCGAACAGGATCGAATGGTGCGCGATGCCCGGCCATGCGCCGTCGAGGCCAAAGTGGACGACGAAGAGCGAGGGGCTGAAGCTCTTGCGGTTCAACGACTTCGCCATCTTCTGGCCGCGTTGCGAACCCGACAGCAGATCCTTGTAGGAGTGCATGATGTCGCCGTTTGAGGCGACCGCGTCGAAGCGCTCCTTAAAGCCGCTGGTCGTTTCCACTTCGGTCGCGCGGGTGCCCAGAGTGTGGACCTGCACCACCGGATCGCCCACGCGCATCGTGCCGCCCAAGCGTTCAAAGTGGCGCACCATTCCGGCGATCAGGCGGTTAGTGCCGCCCCGCGCCCACCACACGCCGCCGTCTTTTTCCAGCTTGTGGATCAGCGCGTAGATGCTCGAGGTTTTCATCGGATTGCCGCCGACCAGCAGCGAGTGGAAGCTGAACGCTTCGCGCAGCTTCTCGTTCTTGATGTAGCTTGAGACCATCGAATAGACGCTGCGCCACGCCTGCTCTTTCACCAACGCTGGCGCAGCCTTCAACATGCTCTTGAAGTCGAGGAACGGCTTATGGCCCAGCTTGATGTAGCCTTCTTCAAACACGCCGGCGGAGTATTCGAGGAAACGCTGATAGCCGACCACATCGTCGGGGTTGAGCTTGGCGATTTCCGCGAAGAGCTCTTCTTCGTCGTTCGAGTAATCGAAGTTGGTGCCATCGGGCCAGTTGAGCCGATAGAACGGCATGACCTTCATCAGCTCGACATCTTCGGAGATATCGTGACCGGTCAGCTGCCACAGCTCTTCCAGACACGGCGGGTCGGTGATCACCGTGGGGCCCGCATCAAAGGTGAAGCCGTCTTTCTCCCAAAAATAGGCGCGGCCACCTGGCTTATCGCGCGCTTCGATCACGGTGGTGGAAATGCCCGCCGATTGCAGCCGGATCGCGAGCGCCATGCCGCCGAAGCCCGCGCCGATTACGCAGGCCGATTTGCCCGTGTAGCGCTGAGCCAATCGCGGATCGATGCCCTTGCCGCCAGGCGTCGAGGCGATGTTGAGTTTGGCATCGATCTTGGCGGGGGCGTTCATGCGGCGGGCTCCGTTTTCGAAGAAGATGGCATATCAGATTTTCGCCGTTCTTTCAGCGGCTTTCCGCGCTGAAACATGGCTTTCATGGCGCGCGGGATAGTTACGGGGGGCTTGCCCCAAAGGACGCGGGCGCGATCTCTCAAAGGCGAGCGCGCCGCGTAGAAGCGCTCTATCAGACCCTGTCTAAGGCCATAAAAGCGCTGAAGGATGACGAACCGGCGGTCCGGGTCGGCGGCGAAAAACAAAAAACGCGTGAGCAGGCGATAGTATCCGGTGTCGCGCCAGTGCCGCCGCGCGCGGGTTTCGAACAGAGCGGCCATTTGCGCGGCGGGCAAGTCCGCGTCGTCGGCCAAAGCCAGCGCGTTCCCCATTGCGATCGGCATGGTGTAGCTGGTGAGCGGATGGATAAACCCGCCGCGCGCTCCCACAGCCGCTACGCCCGGAATACGCACTTCGTTCTGATAGGCGTCGAAATCGCCGCCGGTCAGGACGGGCAGAACACCCGTTTCGTGGCCGACCGGAACGCCGTCTTTCCAGCCCTTGTCCCCCGCGTATTGATCGATCCGGCCAGACAGCGCGGCGCGATCCAGCTTGAAATCATCGGCGTAATAGGTGTCTTCGATAAACAGATCGTGCGAGCTGAGTGGTAGGACGTAGACAAACCGGTAAGCCCCGCCATTGCCATGCGGCGCGAGCTGATCAACGTCGGCGTCCATAATCATCGGGCGTTCTTCGCCGTGCGCTTCGTCCAGCCGCATCTGGCGACCCATGAAGACCTGCCAGCCGCCGCGCAGATGTTCCGATGGCTGGAAGCTGCGGCAATCGACAACGAGGCGGGCCTCCAACCGCACGCCATCATCCAACGTCACGCCGTCCGCTTCGATCTCAACCGCTGTACGGCCAAGATACAGCGCTTCGGGTGGCAAGGTGCGCGTGATGCCTTCGTGAAAATCCACCGAGGACATCGAGGTGTAGCCGGTGTGCAGCGTGCGTTTGAGCTGCGGGAAGCTGACGTCGTAGCCTTTGTTCCACTGCGTCTTGCGAATGGGTTCAAGCAGGTCGCGCCCGCGATCATCCAGATCGCTGTCAAACCAGCTCCAGCGGTGGTTGCCGCCAATGGTTTTGCCCGCTTCGATCACGGCGATTTGAAAATTGGGCCGCGCCTTGTGCAGCGCAAGTGCGGTGAGGCCACCGGAAAGGCCGCCGCCCACAATCACCACATCAAACACGGTTTTGCTCATGCCTCTAGGGCCCTAGGCGAGGAACCGACGAAAAACGATACAAAAGTTTGGTTGCGGGCGTTTGCAGGGAAGTTAGACCCGGACACCCAAAGACAACGCGGCTGGGCCCCATTTTTCGGGAACTCTAAACGGTCGCGTTCATTTATTCGCCAAACCGGTTGCACCTGAGGACACCCCCCTAACTTGTCCTTGCGAAGACGCCGGTCTGGATCGTCTGTTTGGAGAACGTGATGAAGTCCCCCGCTACCCCCCGATTTACCGCCGCTGGCGCGGTGTTGTTTGCCCTTGGTCTCGCAGCTTCCCCCGCTTTGGCGAACACCGCTGAAAACGCCGCTGAGTTTGCCAATCCCGCGGCTGACGAGATCGGGCTAACCGGTTTCGCCTTGGCGTCCGCTAACACGGCTGCGGTGAATATCGAGGGATTGCAGGAAAGCCCGCAAGACGCGCGCCCCCAAGGAGCGCCGCAAGGCCAGCCGGGCGGGCCTGCCGGTGGGCCCCCACGCGCAAGGCCTGACATCGTGTTTGACGACAATTGGATCTCGGTCGGCATCGGCGCGGGCTTGGTGCCTAGCTACAGCGGATCGGACGACTATATTGTCTTCCCGCTTCCCCTGATTGTCGGCAGCGTAGGTGGGATCGGTATTCGGCCCAATGGCCCCGGCATACGGCTCGATGTGGTGTCGCCAGAGATTGTTATTGGCTCGGGCAAGAAGGCGGTCATCAACTTTGGCCCGGCGGTGCGCTTTCGCAACGACCGCGCCAACCAGATCCAAGACGAAGTGGTCGAGCTGGCCGAAGATCTCGACATCGCGCTCGAAGTCGGCGCGGCGGGCGGTGTGACGTTCCCCGGTGTTTTCAACCGGCTGGATTCGCTCACCTTCAACACGCAAGTGCGTTGGGACGTGCTGGGCGCGCATGATGGGATGCTGATCGAGCCAACGGTTGGGTATATCCGCCCGATTGGCCGGGGTATCCAGCTGCAATCGAGCTTTGGCCTGCAATTCGTCGACGACAGTTTTGCCGACTATTACTACACCGTCACTCCTCAACAAAGCGCGGACACCGGCCTGCCGCTGTTCAACGCGGATGGCGGTCTGAACTCGGTTTCGGCCAACCTGATCCTCAACTTCGACCTCGACGGCAATTTCCTCAACGGGGGGCTGAGCATCTACACGGTAACAGGCTATACGCGGTTGGTCGGCGACGCGGCAGACACGCCGTTCACCGACATTCGCGGTGATGCGAACCAGTTCATCGGCGGTGTTGGAGTGGCCTACACGTTCTGACCGGCGTCCGTTTCGATCAGGCGACCGGAAGCGCGCGCCTCGTCCATCACGCGGCGCGCCTGATCCCAGCCGCCATGGAGCCACGTGTCGACCGATCGGTGATCCGTGGGCAGAACCAACGGCATCGCTCTGGCGCCAAACCCGCGCGGGGCGCCTTTAGGATCACCAGAGAGAAGGGCGAAGGCGGGCACGTCCTCGTCCTTCCACACGCCCAGCATCGCGAAGATCGACGCCCCGTCGACGCCAAACCAGTGCTTGTTCCGGCGGCCTTCGTAATCGGTGCCGCTTCCCCACAGCATCACAGAAGTCGCCGGGACGACGCAGCGAAACTCGCTGTTGCGCAGATGGCCGATCCAGAACGGACTGTCAGGGTTGCGCACGCTTGCGATGCGCCTCGTGGGATCATCGGAATTGGGCGGGGGCAGCACGCCCCACAGGCGCGGTACGATGCGTGGTTGAAGCGCGCGACCGGCGGGGCGCGGCCCGGCGATGAAGTCGCGCCCGGCGGTGATGATTGGCGCGAACTTGTCGGGCGCGACATAGCCGCCCGCCCATGGGTCCGCACCTGACTTCGCTCCAAAACGCTCGGCGATGTCGGCGGCTTCGGCGTCAAGGCGGTAGAGGCGCGTCATCCCATAAACGCTCTAGCCCGTTTTCGATCCACAGCCAGTAACCAATCGCCGTCATTCGACGTATAGCGAGGATTAGTCACTCGTATTATTCAGGCACAACAGGGGCACCAACCATGGATTTCACCTTCAAACGCAACGCCAACACTGTCGCGGCTTTGCTGCTTATCGCGGCGATCACGCAGGCGGTCTACACCGCGCTCTATATCGCGGAGGCCGATGTGCCGCGCCAATTGCTGTGGGGCGCCGAAGGCTTGCTCTTCACATTGCTCGCCGCCTTTGCGGGCGCGGCTTTGGCGCAGGCCAGAAACCTGCAGATCGTGTGGTCCGCGATCACCGCCGCCGCTGTGCTCAACGTCGTGCAGGTGGGCGTCGGACTCACCATGTTTGGCCCGTTCCGCGAAGCCGCCACGGCGGTGCCCGATATGGCTCCGGCGGCGAGCGCCGTCGTGGCGTTTTCGTTCATGGTCTACAACGCGGCCAAGGTCCTCTTGGCTCTGGCTTTGATCGTGGTTGGCCTGTCGCGCGGAAAAGCGTTGGGCGGGATCAGCGCGCTCATCGGGGTGGTCGCTTTCGTGTCCAACACGTTGTCGATGGCGCTGGGGCGCGGTTTTTCCGGCGAACTGCCCATCGCGGGCGGGTCTGGCGTCTTGGCGACGATCCTGCTGGCGGTGTGCCTCTTCGCGCTGTCCAGCGACGACTAAGACAGACACGCTGCGCTTCACTCCAGCGCGGCGGCGAGGCCCTCGAACCCTTCGGCGAACTCGCGTTTGAAATCCTGCACCACGCCGCCCGCGCTGCGCACTTCGGTGACGAGCCCGACGCCTTGGCCGACGAAGTAGGAGCACAGATCCTGCGCCTTGGCGTTGCCGTTGACCGCCGCCTTGTCGATGGCGCGCAGCACGGGTTCGGAGAGCAGCATCATCAGCGGCATGGGCAGCGCGGGCAGGCCCGCTTCCTCCCACTGCGTATGCCAGCCTGATCGCAACTGGCGTGAAAACTTGCCGGTGCGGTGTTTTGAGCGGATCGTGTCGCGGCTGGAGGCGGCGACCATTTTCTCGCGGAAGACTTCGTGCGTTTCGGCTTCTGCGGTGGCGAGCCACACGCTGCCGCACCACGCGCCCGCCGCGCCCATCGCCATCATTCCGGCCATCTGCTTGCCGTTCATGATGCCGCCCGCCGCGAGCACGGGAATATCCGCGCCCGCTTGCTCGATCGCGGCTAGCACTTCGGGCACGAGCACGATTGTCGAAACCTCGCCGCAATGCCCGCCGCCTTCGCCGCCCTGCGCGATGATCAGATCGACGCCCGCTTCGATCTGCTTCATCGCGTGCTCTTTCGCGCCGACCAGCGCGGCAACGGGAATGCCATGCTTCTTGCCCGCCGCGATCATTTCGGGCGGGGCGGTGCCGAGCGCGTTGGCGATCAGGCGCACCGGGTGGTTGAAGCTGACTTCGAGCAATTCCTGACCCAATGAAGTGTTGGGCCGCTGCGATCCGCCTAAAGGCGAGGTGCCTTCCACACTGACGCCCGCCTCGGTCAGGATTTTGGCCGTCATATCGCGATATTGCGCAGGGATCGCGGCGACGATTTCGTCCGCGGTCACCTGGTGGTCGACCGCCTGCACTTCGGGGATCAGCACGTCGACGCCATAGGGTTTGCCATCCACGTGATCGTCGATCCATTGCAGCTCGGTTTCCAATTGCTCGGGCGTGAAGCTGACCGCGCCGATCACGCCAAAGCCACCCGCGCGGCTGACCGCAGCGACCACATCGCGGCAGTGCGAAAAAGCGAATAGCGGGAATTCGCATCCCACCATCTCGGTCATTTGGAACGGCACTGTTTTCTCCCGGTAGAGTTTAGCCTTTGCGGCTTTTTCTGGATTTGTTTGTGTCGCTGGTTTACAGCGCTGTCCATCCCCGGGGAGCGAGCTTTTCGCTGAGAGGGGCAGGTAGCGCTGTCCGACCCGTTGAACCTGAACCGATTAGCATCGGCGGAGGGAGTGGGCAGCGCTGGGACGGGAATCCAAAATAGCGCGCGTCGTCCGCTTGTCCTTTCCGCCAAGGAGAGAGCAGACATGGCCGACATCAATTCCCCCCTTGAATCAGATGGCGTAGAGATTGGCGTAACCACCGGACCGATCCGTGGCAGTCGCAAGGTGTATGTGGGCGCGCGCACCGGCAGCGGCGTGCAGGTCGCCATGCGCGAGATTGATCTGGAAGGCGATGAGCCTTCGGTGCGCGTCTACGACACGTCGGGCCCCTACACCGATCCAAACGTCGCGATTGATATCAACGCCGGGCTTGCCCCGCTCCGCGCCGAGTGGATCACAGCGCGCGGCGATGTCGAGGAATACGACGCGCGTGAAGTGAAGCCGGAGGATAACGGTCAGCTTGGCCCGGATCGCTCAGGCGGGGTGCCGACGTTCCCCAACGTGGTGAAGCGTCCTTTGCGGGCCAAAGGCGGCGTCGGCAGCGGCGTCAACGTCACGCAGATGCACTACGCCAAGAACGGCATCATCACGCCCGAGATGGAATATGTCGCGGAGCGCGAAAACTTGGGCCGTGAAATCGCCAAGGACTTTGTCCGCGATGGACAGGATTGGGGCGCGGCGATCCCCGATTTTGTGACACCGGAATTCGTCCGCGATGAAGTGGCGCGGGGCCGGGCGATCATCCCGAACAACATCAACCACCCGGAAAGCGAACCGATGGCGATCGGGCGCAACTTCCTCGTCAAGATCAACGCCAATATCGGCAATTCCGCCGTCGCCTCGGACGTGGCGCAAGAGGTCGACAAGATGGTCTGGGCGACGCGCTGGGGGGCGGACACGATTATGGACCTTTCCACGGGCCGCAACATCCACGACACGCGCGAATGGATCATCCGCAACTCCGCCGTGCCGGTGGGCACCGTGCCGATCTATCAGGCGCTGGAGAAAGTCGGCGGCGTGGCCGAAGACCTGACGTGGGAGATTTTCCGCGACACGCTGATCGAGCAGGCCGAGCAAGGCGTCGACTATTTCACGATCCACGCCGGCGTGCGCCTGCCCTTCGTACCGATGGCCGCCAAGCGCGTGACCGGTATCGTCAGCCGCGGCGGTTCGATCATGGCGAAATGGTGCCTCGCGCACCACAAGGAGAGCTTCCTCTACGAGCATTTCGACGAGATCACCGAGATC
Organism: Pseudomonadota bacterium; assembly: GCA_039027455.1. Taxonomy (GTDB): domain Bacteria; phylum Pseudomonadota; class Alphaproteobacteria; order Sphingomonadales; family Sphingomonadaceae; genus Erythrobacter. The sequence goes on from JBCCKJ010000033.1 coordinate 10,257, forward strand.
TGCGCGGCTTACGACATCGCCTATTCGCTGGGCGACGGCCTGCGCCCCGGCTCCATCGCCGACGCCAACGACGAAGCGCAGTTCGCCGAGCTCTACACGCTGGGTGAGCTGACCAAGCGCGCTTGGGCGCAAGATGTGCAGGTGATGATCGAAGGCCCCGGCCACGTGCCGATGCACAAGATCAAAGAGAACATGGACAAGCAGCTGGAGGCGTGCGGCGAGGCGCCGTTCTACACGCTTGGACCGCTCGTCACCGATATCGCGCCGGGATACGACCACATCACGTCCGGCATCGGCGCGGCGCAGATCGGGTGGTACGGCACCGCCATGCTCTGCTACGTCACGCCCAAGGAGCATCTTGGCCTGCCCGACCGCGACGATGTGAAAGTGGGCGTGGTGACCTACAAGCTCGCCGCCCACGCGGCGGACTTGGCCAAGGGGCATCCGGCCGCCAAGGTGCGCGACGACGCGCTTTCCAAGGCGCGCTTCGAATTCCGCTGGCGCGACCAGTTCAACCTCAGCCTCGATCCCGACACCGCCGAGCAATATCACGACCAGACGCTGCCCGCCGAAGGCGCGAAGACGGCGCATTTCTGCTCCATGTGCGGGCCCAAATTCTGCTCGATGAAGATCAGCCAGGAAGTGCGCGATTTCGCCGCCAAGCAGAACAGCGACCCCGACAGCTTCCTAGCCGCAACCTCGCCCGAGGCGGTGGCCGCAGCTGCAGAAGACGCGGAAGCGGGCATGGAAGAGATGAGCCGCGTCTATAAGGAAAAGGGCGAGAAGCTCTACCTGCCCGAAGACGAAGTGGAGTGAGCGTTCGCTGCTAGCGGCCGAGGCCCCGCCATGCCCCGCGCTCAGGAAGATCTGGGCGTGGGCGTGCGGCCGGGCGCGTCGCTTTCATCCACGCGCGGGCCGAATTCGCTTTCGGGCGCGCCGCGATGGACCAGAAAGTCCCACCAGCTGAAATCTTTACGCCACGCGCGTTCGTGGAAGAAGAACACCACCGCGTTGGCCAGCGGTTCGACCAGAGCGATCCCTCCAGCGAGCGCGATCTCTCCGGTGAAGGCGTAGGCGACGGTGAAGCCGACGATAAAGTGCAGCGCGAGAAAGCTGAACGTCTTCGCAAGGTCGCGCCTGTACGGTTTGGCGCTGTAAGATTTGGCGTCGTAAGGTTTGGCGTGTTCCATGGACACCCTCTCTGCCATTTCTGCAATTTAGTTGCAATTGCAGAAATGCGCTCAGACTGATCGAGACCTTGGCCTCACCGGCCCCAAAGGCGCTAGGGCAAGCCGCGCTCGACCTGCCGCGGCAGCGCCATCGACCCGGCGCTTAAGGCGCAGACTGATGGGCTTTATCCCGACGAGGCGGCTACCGGCTTTGCACCGGGCGATCTTCGCGGGCCTTGGTGATCTCCCGGCCGGTGGACTAATCCCCCGCAACCCCAAGAAACGCCGCCAGCTCGTCCCACCGCGACAGCACCGCTTCGCGCCCGCGCTGGATGTTCTGCTCCAGCAATTCGGGGACAAAATCCAGCGTGTCGTAGAGGTCGGTTTCGGGCTCGATCACCTTGATCGGCACCAGGCGATAGCGGTTCACCAGATCATCAAACCGGCGCATGATCCCATTGATCGTCGCGGTGTCGAGGCCGGTGCGCAGCAGGTCTTGCCGCTGCCGGTCGCGCACCAGGATCAGCGAATTGATCAGGTCGACGTTCTTCAGATCGTTTTCGGACACTTCGCGGGAGAGCAGATCGACCGAGCGCAGCGCAATCTCCAGCAGGTTGTCGTATTTCTTCACCCTGTCGGGATCGGGCCGCGCCCCCGCTCGGATCACCAACAGCGCGCGCGGGCGTTCGGCTAGCCCGGCGTCGAGCGGGGTCACATCGCGCACCCCGCCATCGACCCACTGTTCGGTCACGCCGGTGTCGCTGCGCGTTTCGAGCGGTTCGAAAAAGACGGGCATGGCCGAGCTTGCGTAGACCCAGTCGGCGATCTTGTTGGCGTTTTCACCGACGATCCGCAGCTCGCCATTCGTGAGGTTGACGACTGCGAGGCGCAGGTTCTTGCCGGTCGCGCGGATCGCCTCGTCGTCGTACATTTCGTCGAACAGTTTTCGCAAGGGCCGGGTCGAGTAAATCGAATCCTTGCCCGTCAGCACCGCCCACAGAGCCCCGCCGCGCTTGCGATAGATGCTGCTGTTGCCGGTTAGGCCGCGCCAGAAATCGACCAGCCGCCCGATATCGTCCTGTGCCACCGCCGCCGCCTGGATCGCGCCGGTCGACGTGCCGACCGCGGTCTCAAAGCTCACCCCTTTCTCGCGGATCAACGCGTCGAGCGCGCCCACCTGAAACGCGCCCTTGGCTCCCCCGCCGCTCAACACCACCGCCAATCCGCCTGCCATCGCTCGCACTCCTCGCTGAATTTGTTCAGGAATATCACGGATCGCCGCCGGGACGAACCGCTGATCTTAACCAGCCGTGATGCGGGGAGTGGTGCGTGTGGAGTGTGTGGAGCGTGTTAGGGACGCTTTGAACGCAGGACTTGAGTCCCTTGCACGTTCGCTGGCTCCCCTTCGATTGTGTGCACTAGGCGCGC
>JBCCKJ010000034.1:0-12845 GCA_039027455.1 Pseudomonadota bacterium
CAGACGGTGATGCTGCTGTCCGATGCGAAGAAGATGGTCGAAGAGATTGTGAAAGCTCTGGACTGATCCGACCGGTTCGAGGCACACAGACGGCGTGCTTCGGACCGTTCTCCTTGTCGGTATCGCGCTCTTTGTGGGCGCTGGCGTGACCTTTCTGATTATGCGTGACGATGGCGCGCTGGAGCAGGTGACGGCGCAGCGTATCGAGCAAGCTCTGGTCGACAATCGGGTGCCCGCGCCCATGGCCGCCTGCATGGCCCCGCGTCTGGCGGACCGTCTCTCCATCAGCCAGCTGCGGGCGCTCGAACGCGCCAAGCCGCAAGGGGGCGAAAGCACGGTTCCTTTGTCTACCGGCGAGGCGATGGCGCGTCTGCGCAGGATCGACGATCGGGAAGCCGTGGAGCAGGTGGTCATGACCGCCGGTGGCTGCGGTTTTGATCTGATGATGCAGCGTCTCTGACCCCGCTTGCATTCTCTCGGCGGCCCGCCACAATGGTGCGCCGTAACAGAGGGGATGCCGTGATGATCCGTTTCACTTTGATCGCCGCGCTTTTGGGTCTGGCGACTGCGCCCCTATCCGCGATGGACGGGCATGAAGTGGCCCCCACCGTCGATCCCGCGGGCGAAAGCGTCGGCACCGAATACATGGTGTTTGAGACGGGGGTCGAAGGCGAAGCGCACAATCAGTTCCTGCGTGGGCTCGCCCTCCTGCACAACTTTGAATACGCGCGCGCCGCCGCCGCTTTCCGCCAAGCGCAAGCGGCCGATCCTGATTGGGTGATGGCCTATTGGGGCGAGGCGATGACGTACAATCATCCGCTTTGGGAATATCAGGACCGCGACGCGGCCCAAGCGGTGCTTGCCAAATTGGCGCCCACGCCTGATGGACGCTTTTTCAAATCGCGCAGCGGCAAAGAGGCGATCTGGCTGTCGGCGGTGGAGGCGCTTTATGGGCCAGAGGGGACCAAGGAACAGCGCGATTTTGACTATCTGCGCGTTCTGCGCGCGTTTCTGGCGACAGAACCCGACGATATCGATATTCGCGCGTTTACAGGGCTCGCCGTGCTGGGAACTTCACACGGCGGGCGGGATATTGCGCTCTACATGGAAGCCGCGGGTGTGCTCGAACCCGGCTTTATGACGCACGAGAAGCATCCCGGCATTTTGCACTATCTGATCCATTCGTACGACGATCCGATCCACGCGACTTTGGGTCGACGCATGGCGGAACGGTACGCGGGCGTCGCGCCCGACGCGGGCCATGCGCAGCATATGATCAGCCATATCTATCACGCTTTGGGCGAGTGGGAGGCGTCCGAGAAAGCCAACGTGCTGGCGGACGCGGTGGTGGATCGCCAACGCGCTGCGGCGGGCCGGGCCGAGAACTTCTGCGGGCACTACAACGAGTGGCTGGTCTACGCGCTGGTCCAGCAGGGCAAGGACGCGAGCGAACTCGTCAAAGGGTGCCGCGCCCAAGCCGTGGCCGAGATCGCGTCGGGGCCTTCGAACGGACAGATTGGCGCGTATCGCTCCGCGTCCTCCAGCTACACAACCATCGCGCTCTACGCGGGCACGAGTGGCGGCGAATGGGCCGAAGCGGTGGATTGGCCTGAAGAAGGGTATCTCAAGGCGCGGTTCGATATGGCTTACGCGCGCTTGCTCCAATCGCGCGACGACGCGGATGCCGTGGCGAGCGCGCTCGCCGAGATGGAGCAGCTTCACGAACAAATCGTTGCCGCGGTCCCGACGGAGCGGCCCGACGAAACCGAATTGCCCGCGTGGAACGCGCGCATCGTCGCGCAGGGTATGGCGCTCTATCTGCTGGCCTCGGGCGACAGCGAAAACGGATTGATCGCTTTGCGTGAGGCCGCCGAAGAGGAAGCCGCCATGCCGGTCGTGTTCGGACCGCCCGCCGTGGAGAAACCCAGCGCCGAATTGCTGGGCGAGGAATTGTTGAAACTGGGCCGCGCCGAAGAAGCCGCCGAGGCGTTCCGGGCCGCGCTCAAATTTGCGCCCAATCGCAAACTTTCGAATGAAGGCTTGGCGGCGGCCGCCGGCGGTTAGAACACTCCCCGTTTGGGGCCTTGCATTTGCGGGCGATCCTAGGCCAGAATGCGAAGGCAATTCTGGGAGGGATTACCACATGATTAGAACCGCTTTTGCCGCCGCGTTGCTCGCTTCGACCACGCTCGTTGCCGCACCCGCGCTTGCCGACAACCACACCATCGCCGCCGGAGAGGGCGCGGCGGAACGTTTGCAGGAAGCGCTGATCCTGGCTGAACCGGGCGATACGATCGTTTTGGAAGCGGGTCGCTATGAACTGACCGAGGGGCTCAGCCTCGATGTCGAAGGCGTCACTATTCACGGCGCGGGGATGGAGGGCGACACGCAGAGCATCCTCGATTTCACCAACCAACAAGGCGCGGGCGAGGGGCTGCTCGTCACGTCGGACAACGTCACCTTGCGCGATTTCGCGGTCGAGAACGCGAAGGGCGATGGCATCAAGTCCAAGGGCGCGGATAACATCATCTATCACGGCCTGCGGATCGAGTGGACCGCCGGGCCCAAGGCCTCGAACGGAGCTTACGGCATATACCCGGTCGAAAGCACCAATATCCTCGTGCAGGAAAGCTTCGTGCGCGGCGCCTCGGACGCCGGGATTTATGTCGGCCAGTCGGAAAACATCATCGTGCGCCGCAACCGCGTGGTTGAAAACGTGGCCGGGATCGAGATTGAAAACTCGAACTACGCCGAAGTCACCGAAAATCTGACGACCAAGAACACTGGCGGTATCCTTGTGTTCGATCTTCCCGGCCTGCCCAAAGTGGGCGGGGGCAGCGTGCTCGTCGCGCGCAACGCGATTATCGATAACAACACCGATAACTTCGCGCCCGAAGGCAATATCGTCGCCAGCGTACCCGCGGGCACGGGCATCATGATCATGGCGAACACCAACGTGCAGGTGCGCGAAAACGCGCTCTTCAACAACGACACCAGCCACGTCATGCTCGTCGCCTACACGCAGGAATACAACGACGATCGCTATCAGCCGCGCGCGGTGGATGTGTCGATTGACGGTAACGTCTATTCGAGCGGCGGAAGCGCGCCGGACTTCCCCGGTGGGGACATGTTGGCGGCGGCGGTCGGCGGCGCTCTGCCTCCGATCCTTGTCGATGGCTTGCAGCAGGGTTTGACCGTCAGCGATGAAGTGCCCGTGCTCTCGCTGGGCCTCACCAAAGTGGGTCAGCCGCTGACCGAGGCCTCGCCCGCACCGTGGTCGCAGGCCAATGAGCTTCCGTCCAAACGCCTCGCCGCGGTGACTCTCCCCGATGACATGGAGGCGCGTCTCCAGTGAAGCTGGCGAATGGGATCCTTTTAGGCGCGCTGGCGGCGTGCGCGGTTTCGGTCGGGGTGAAGTCTCTTCCCGCCAAGGCGACGTCGCCGCGCGTCAACGTTGAAGCGGTGCTGGGCGTCGAACAGCTTGATGGAACGCTGAGCAAATATCCGCGCACTCTGTCCGAATACGGCTTCTTTCTCGACGCGGCGGCGCGCCAGCCCGGCGCACGCGTGATCCCCTATGAGCTCAACACCGCGCTCTATTCCGATGGGGCGGACAAGCTGCGCTATATTTTTGTGCCCGACAGCCAGCGGATGACTGATAGCGGCGAGGGCGGCTTGCTCGACCTTCCGGTGGGTTCGGCGATCATCAAGACTTTCGCGTTCGGCGAGGGCGAGGATCAGCGCTATATCGAAACCCGCCTGCTGCTGCACCGCGCCGATGGGTGGCTCGCTCTGCCATACAAGTGGAACGACGATCAGACCGAAGCGAAGCTGGCGCTAGTCGGCGCTCGGATGGATTTGACCCGGCCCGATGGGCAGCAGATCAGCTACCAAATCCCGAACAAGAACCAGTGCAAGAACTGCCATCAAGTGAACGACGTGGTGACGCCGATTGGGCCCAAGTCGCGCAATCTGTCGCGCGATTGGATTGAAGCGCAAGCCGAGGGCGGAATGATTGAGATCTTGCCCACGGTTTACGATACGGTCCCGCATTGGAGCGACCGCGCGCAGATCGCCGATCAAGCGGCGTTGGCGCGCGGCTATCTCGACGTGAATTGCGCCCACTGCCACCAACCCGGCGGCAGCGCGTCCAACAGCGGGCTGGACCTGCGCTGGGAGCAACAGGATAGCCACGCCATCGGCATTCGTAAGCCGCCGGTCGCAGCGGGGCGCGGCGCGGGCGGACATAAGGTCTCGATCCTGCCCGGCGATCCCGACGCCTCGATCCTTGTCTACCGGATGAGCTCGACCGAGCCGGGTGTCGCGATGCCCGAACTGGGCCGGTCGACCAATGACGAAGAGGGCATCGCGGTTATCCGCCAATGGATTGAAGGGATGGATCCCGCTTCATGAAGTGGATTTTGCGGATTTTAGGCGTGGTGGTTGCCGCGCTCGTCGTCCTGTTCCTGATCTTCCGCACGCCGGACACCGACGCAGCCGCAATGCGCGCCAAATATGGTGGGCCGCCCTCGCAATTCGTCGAGATCGCGAGCGGCGTGGAAGTGCACCTGCGCGACGAGGGGCCGCGCGATACCACCGAAATGCCGATTGTCTTGCTCCACGGCTCCAACGCGGATCTGCACACATGGCAACCTTGGGTCGATGAACTCGCGCAAACGCGCCGGGTCATTCGGTTTGACCAGATCGGCCATGGGCTAACCGGACCTGATCCCGAACACGATTATGGCCGGTCTAACTTCACCGCCGACATCGCTGAAGTGCTCGACGCGCTCGAGATCGAGGAAGCGATCGTCGCGGGCAATTCGATGGGCGGCAAACACGCTTTGTCGTTTGCTGTGAGCTATCCCGAGCGCGTGGTGGGCCTGATCCTTGTCGATGGAAGCGGCGCGCCACTGCCCGAAGAAGAGAAGCCCGAGGACGACGAAGACAGCGGCAATATCGGGTTCGCCATCGCGCAGACGCCGGGCGTCAACTTGCTGGTGGAGCAGATCACCCCGCGCTCGCTTATTCGCCAAAGCTTGGAAGAGAGCGTTTCGATACAGTCTGTTGTGACCGATGAGGCGGTGAACCGCTATTGGGAGTTGCTCCGCTATCCGGGCAATCGCCGCGCCACGCTGAAGCGGTTTTCGGTTCCCTATGATCCGCTGACCGAAGATGAGATCGCGGGCGTGGATGCGCCAACCCTTATCCTTTGGGGAGACGAGGACCGCCTGATCCCGGTCGAAGCCGGGCAGTGGCTCGACCGCGTGATGCCGAACTCGCGGATCGTGATCTACGAAGGAATTGGCCACTTGCCGCATGAGGAAGCGCCTGAGGCGACGCTTGCAGCGGTGAACGCATGGCTTGTTGAGTTCGATGAGCCCGAGCAAGACCCCGATGAAACCTAGTTAACTGAAGCCAGTAGACGCGCAGGTTCGAACCTCGCTACACCTCAGGCGCTTGCTTGCAGCATCGGAAGGATCGGGCTTTGCGCAAATTGGGTGTGATCGGCGGCATGAGCTGGGTGTCGACGGGCATATATTACGATCGGATCAACCGGCTCGTGCAACGCCGCGCCACCGCTATGGCGAGCGCGCCCTTGCTGATTGAAAGTCTGGATTTTTGCCAGCTTTACGGCCTTCGCGAAGACAAGGATTGGGACCGCGCCACGCAAGTTCTCTCCGAAAGCGCCAAGCGGCTGGAAGGCGCAGGCGCGCAGGGCCTGATCATCGCCGCCAATTCGATGCACAAGGTGTATGATGAGGTGGCTGAAGCGGTTGATATCCCGATCCTCCACATCGCCGATCTGGTGGGCACCGCGCTGAAAGAGGCGGGGCTCAAAAGCGCGGCGTTGATCGGCACGCGCAACGTGATGACTGAGAGCTTTTATCGCAAACGGCTGGTCGCGCGCGGCATCGATCTGCTCCCGCCCGATATGGCCAATGTCGAGCGGCTCGACAAAATCATCTACGATGAATTGATGGTGGGCAAAGTCACCCGCGAGGCGCAGCGCACGCTGAAGACCATTTTCACCACCAAAGAACAGGAGGGCGCGCAGGCCATTGTACTGGCCTGCACCGAGCTTGATCTGGTGGTGGATGTGGACGCCAACGTCCTGCCGATCTTCGATTCAACGCGGATCCACTGCGAGGCGGCGGCCCGTTGGATTCTCGGTTCGGATTAAGTGCATTAGTGTGCTGTTGATCGCTGATGAAAAACGGTTGATCGATTGTTACAATTGCGCGGGGTGCAAGCTAGAGCGCGCGATCCTAGTTCGCTTCCCAGACTTGTCATACGAAAATTAAGGCAGGTTTCGGGTCATCGGGTCGCAATCCGAAGATCCGAGGGGCCACCTGCCACCCCCCCAAAGCAGCCGGTGGGTGGCCCCTTTTTCTCCCGTTCCGGCGCGCATAGGCCACCTGTCCACTCTTATCCGCGTCTACGGTTAAGAGTTCTTGTCCTGTTCCCGTTGAGCGCGGCGGCCCGTCCGCTTAATTGCAAAAAGGTGATGGACCGTGCTCCTTTTGCCGCTGACCCCGCCGCGCACGGTGGCCGTGAGTTCGCGCGCCCGGGCGCCGCGCCGGAAAGCGCGCGTGGATACGACCGGACGGCGCATCGAGAAGTTCGGGGGCCGCGCACCGACTTTCAGCGCGACCGGGATCGGATCATCCATTCAATGAGCTTCCGGCGGCTCAAGTCCAAAACGCAGGTCTTTATCGCGCCTGAAGGCGATCATTACCGCACCCGGCTGACGCACAGTCTGGAAGTGGCGCAGATTGGCCGCGTTATCGCGCGCGCTCTGCGGGTCGACGAAGACCTGACCGAAGCTCTGTGTCTCGCCCATGACCTAGGTCATCCGCCCTTTGGCCACGCGGGCGAAGACGCGCTGAGCGAGGCGATGGCGCGCTTTGGCGGATTTTGCCACAACGCGCAGGCGCTGCGCATGGTCATGCGCTTAGACAGTCCCTATCCCGATCACGACGGGCTGAACCTCACATGGGATTTGCTCGAAGGCCTGGCCAAGCATAACGGGCCGATGATCGCCCCAAACTGGGCGTTGGCGCAGCTTGATGCGGCCTTTCCGCTCAAGCTGGATCAATGGCCATCGCTGGAAGCGCAGATCGCGGCGGTGTCGGACGATATCGCATACGACAACCACGATATTGACGATGGCCTTCGCGCTGGTTTCCTCGATCTCGATGATCTGATGGAGCTCGATTTTCTGGCGGATCAGTGGCGCGCGGTGGAGCGGCGTTTTCCCAACGCTCCGCGCGAACGCCAATTGCGCGAACTGGTGCGCGAACAGATCGGCCTGATGGTGAACGACGTTCTTGAGACCACGCGTGCCGCGACGGAGGGGATGGAAAGCGTCGCCGATATACGCGGCGCGGGACGCATGCTGGCTGGCTTCTCTCCCGCCATGGGCGAGTATGAGCGGGCGTTAAAGGCGTTCATGTACACAAAGCTTTACTACCACCCCGATCAGGTCGCCGCAGCGCAGCGCGCGCGCGACGTGGTGGCGCGGCTGTTCGCGGCCTATTCGCAGGACGCGGCGCTGATGCCCGAAAGCTGGCGATCGCTGCTGCCCGAGCAAGAGCCTCACCGCGCGCGCGTGATCGCTGATTTCATCGCCGGGATGAGCGATCGGTTCGCGATGGAGGCGTGCACACGCATCTATGGCTCGCAGCCAGAAGGGCTGGTGAATGTCTAACCTGCGCGGCTCTCCTGAATTTGGGCGCAAGAGCGTGGCCGAAGTGCGCAACCCGCACCGGCACACCGGACCGTTTCAGCGTATCGCGTTGGTCGGCGCGACCGGACTGATCGGCACCACGCTGATCCGCTTGTCGAGCGAAGGCGATGTCGCGCGCATTGTCGGCATTGCCCGGCGCGAAATGACCATGCCCGAAGGCGCGCGGATGGAGATGTTCGTAGCCGAAGCGGACAAATGGGGCGAAGTGCTGGAGGCGGTGCGCCCGCGCGCTTTGATCTGCGCGCTGGGTACGACATGGGCCAAAGCGGGGCGCAACGAAGAGGCGTTCCGCGCGGTCGATCAGGATTTGATCGTCGACATCGCTCGCCAGGCCAAGGAAGCGGGGATCACCAATTTCGTGCTGATCAGCGCGGCAGGAGCGGACGCGCGATCGAAGAATTTCTACCTCAAAGTCAAAGGCGAGACCGAGGATATGGTCTCCAAGCTCGGCTTCAAACGGCTCGACATGCTGCGCCCCGGCCTTCTGCGCGGCGCGCGTAAGAGCGATTTCCGCTTTGTGGAACGAGCGGCCATCGCGTTCAGCCCTATCATCGACCCTCTGCTTCCGCAGAAATACGCGTCCTTCCGCTCGATTGAAGCCGAATTGGTGGCGGAAGCCGCTTTGGGCCTTTCGCTGCGCCGCGCGGCGGGCCGCTTCACGCACGACAACGAAGCCATGCGCCGCGCCGCGCGCGAATGGCGGGCCAAATCGGAGTAGGGCGCGGATGGATTGGAGCCTCATCTTCAACGCGGTGAACCTTGGTGCGCTTGTCGCTTGGGCGGCGCTGATCCTCGCGCCGCGCTGGCCCGCTTTGCTTTCCGCGATCCTTTACCTCGTCGTCGGCGGACTGTGCGCGCTATACGCGGCGTTGTTTGTGAGCGCCGTCACCGGGTTCATCCCGACCACCAACGAAGGCGCAGACTTCACCACGATGGAAGGCATCCGCTCGATCTTTCTTGACGATCTCGGCCTCGTCATCGGGTGGACGCATTATCTGGCGTTCGACCTGTTCGTGGGGCTCTGGATCGCGCGCGACGCGGACGCGAAATTCTTTGCGCGCTGGATACAGGCGCCGATCCTGCTGGCGACGTTTATCGCCGGCCCGGTGGGTCTGGTTCTTTGGCTGCTGATCCGGGAACCGCGAGCCCGCGCAAAAGGGCGCTTTCAGTAAGGGAAAACCGCTGGACGAGGCGGATGGCACTGCTACTCTTTCGGGCAAACAGACCTGAGTGGAGAGATGCAGGCGATGGCGACCAACCCAACCAAGGATTACACCACCTTTGACGAATACCTGACCTATTGGGGCGCGGATCGTCCCGATGGGACCGCCTTTGAGCTCGGCGATCGCCGCACGACCTATGGAGAGGCGGACCGGATTACGCGCCAGCTGATCACCTTTCTCGAACGGCAAGGTATCGCCAAGGGCGATCGGATTGCGTGGCTCGGCAAGAATTCGGATCACTACTTCCTGCTGCTCTACGCGTGCGGGCGCATTGGGGTGGTCATGGCGCCGATTGGCTGGCGGCTCGCGCCGCCGGAAATTGGATACATCCTGACCGACACGGCTGCGAAGCTGATTATCGCCGAGGACGAGTTCGTCGAAACTGCCAAGACGGTGAGCGCCGGGCTGGACACTAGCCCCGACGTGTTTGAGGCGGTGGAGACCTTCACCGTGGCGGTGACGCTGGAGCCGGCGGCGACCGCGCCGCTCGATCCCGACGCACCGATCCTGCAGCTTTACACCTCAGGCACCACGGGCAATCCGAAAGGCGCCCAGCTTTCCAACCGCAATCTGTTTTCGCTGCGGAAGCCGAGCGTGGAGCAGAACCTGCCGTGGCAAAATTTCGAAGAGAACGACTGCATCCTCGCGACTATGCCTATTGCGCATATCGGCGGCACCGGCGTCGCCGCCATTGCGGTGGCCAACGGCGTGCGCGTCCATGTGCTGCCCGAATTCACGCCGCAGGGCGCGCTGGAAGGGATCGAGAGCGGGGCGACGCTGATGTTCCTCGTGCCCGCCGCGATCCAGATTATGATCCAGCATCCCAAGGCGGCGGAAACCGATTTCTCGAACCTGCGCTATCTCATGTACGGCGCGGCACCCATGCCGCTCGAACTGCTCAAGGAAGCGGTGCGCACCATGCCCACCACCGGGTTTATGCAGGTCTATGGCATGACCGAGACGACCGGCACGATCTCGCTGCTGCCACCCGACGATCACGATCTGGCGGGCAACGAACGCATGCGCTCAGCCGGCAAAGCGGTGCCCGGCGTGGAGATCGAAGTGCGCGGCGAAGACAACAAAGAGGTGGCGCGCGGAGAAATCGGTGAGATTTGCATCCTCTCGCCCTCCAACACGGCCGGATATTGGCAATTGCCCGAAGCCACCGCCAAAACGATTGACCCCGATGGCTGGCTGCACACCGGCGACGCGGGGATCATGGACGCGGACGGTTATGTCTACATTCAGGACCGGATCAAGGACATGATCATATCAGGCGGCGAGAACGTCTACCCCGCCGAGGTTGAAAGCGCGATTTATGGCCACCCGGCCATCGCCGAAGTCGCGGTGATCGGCATCCCCAGCGAGAAATGGGGCGAAGAAGTCAAGGCGTGCTGCGTCGCCAAGCCGGGTATGGAGATCGATCAGAACGATGTGATCGCCTACACGCGCGAGCGGATCGCTCCGTTCAAATGCCCCAAAAGCGTGGACGTGATCCCCGAAATGCCACGCAACGCCTCGGGCAAGATCCTGCGCCGCCAGCTTCGCGCGCCCTATTGGGAGGGGCTGGAGCGGCAAGTGAACTGAGCCAACACGCGCGATGAAAAAGCACGCGCCTGCCACTCTGCGCAATCGCGAGGTGATCCTCGCGGTGTTGCGCGACGAATTGCCGACGACCGGATCGGTATTGGAAATCGCGGCGGGATCCGGGGAGCATGCGGTGTTTTTCGCCTCGGCGCTACCTCACCTGAAATGGGTGCCCAGCGACCCTGCACCTGAGGCGATCGCGTCCATCGCGGCCTATCGCCAAGACGTGGGCTTACCCAATCTCGAACCGCCGGTGGCGCTGGACGCCAGCGCTGCGGATTGGCCGGTGCATCAAGCCAACGCGTTGGTGTGCATCAACATGGTCCATATCAGCCCGTGGGAAGCGACCGAGGGATTGTTTAGGGGCGCGGCCCGCGTTTTGAACGATAACGACGCGCCGCTCATCCTATACGGCCCCTACTTTGAGACCGGCGTAGAGCCCGCCCAGTCCAATGTTCAGTTTGATGAGAGTCTGCGCGCGCGTGACCCGCGTTGGGGCATTCGTTCGCTAGAAGAGGTCGATGCGCTGGGGCAACGGCACGGCTTCGTTCGCGCGGCGCGCTATGAAATGCCCGCTAACAATCTAACTATGGTCTACCGCTCGGCCTAGCGACCCTTAGTCGATCGCTTCTTCGCCGGCCCGACCAACGGACTGAATGTCTTCGCCAAGGCCCTTCACCGTGTTGCAGGCCGAAGCGCCCAGCGACAGGGCGACCAGAGCGACGAGCGCAAACGCGCGCTTTTCGTTTGTTAGTTTTGTCATGCCGTCAGCTACGCCGTTTCCGCATCCGACCGCCGCTGTCGTGCGAGGAGGCGTTCTCTGTATGCGATCAGCGCCCCGGCTCCGATGATAAGCGGGGCCGCCAGCCATAGGCTCGGCGGTGGCGCGCGGTCGAAAATGTAGAATCCGTAAGCGGTCGCCCACAGAAGCGCGGTGTAGTCCATCAGCAAAATAACCGCCGCTGATCCAAACCGCAGCGAGGCTGTCAGCAGGATTTGCGCGACCGCGCCGCACAGCGCCATCGCGACGATAATCGCCCATGTTTCCGGATCGTGAGGCACGAGGAAAAACGGCAATGCCAGCGCAGTCAAAGGGGTGGTGAGGGCGGTGAACCAGAAGACGATGCTCCACGGGGCCTCGGTCTTGTTGAGGTCCTGAATCTGAAAACTGATAAGCGCCACCAGAAAGGCCGCGATCAGGCCGACGGCTGCGCCGAATAACGGTATGGAGCTTTGGCCGGGCTGGGTGAGCAGCAAAACCCCGGTAAAGCCCAGCGCCACCGCGCCCCAGCGAAACCTGCCGACGCGTTCCTTGAACAAGATCACGCTCAACATCACAGCGAAGAACGGCGCGGTGAAGTTGAGCGTGGTCGCTTCGGCCAAAGGCAGCAGAATGACCGCGCCGTAGACAAAGAACATGCCTGTTATGCCGTAGGCCGCTCTTCGGGCGTGCGCGCCAAAGCGTTGGGTGCGAAGGCTCGCCATCTGCCCGGTGAGAGCCAGCAACGCGACCACGCACACCAAAGTGATCGCTTGGCGCCAAAAGACGAGTTCGGGCAGGGAGGCGCCTTTCTCTCCCGCCAGCTTCACCAACATGCTCATGGTCGCCAGCGAAAGCGCGGTGAGCAGCCTCAGGCCAAGAGCCAGAAAGGGGCGGGGGCGGGCAATGGATCCATCCATGGTCGCCGTGCGCTTGGAGCAGCGAGCCCCATTGCGCAAGGAAATGCAGCGCTTACATGCTCGCCGCCATGTTCGATCCACTTACCGACTTCTGGCTCGCCAGCGACGGCACCCGGCTCACCGTGATGGGGGCGGCCTGCTGGATCATGGCTGCCGTCGCCGGGCTGATGGAATGGCGGCGTGGAAGGGGCCGGTCGGTCGATCGGCTGGAACGCGTCGGCTGGGTGCCGTGGACGCCGATCTTTATGGCCTGCGCGATGATTGGTGGAGGCTTTCTGGCGATGGGTTTACCCGCCGCGCTGGCCGAGATTTAGCGCACGCCGATTTTCCTACAGCGCTGCAATAGTGCGATAGGTTGGGCGTTCTTTGACAACCGAAGCCTGAAAAACTGCTCGCAACCGGGTGGCGAAAAGTTGGAGAAGTGTCACCTTCAAGTGTCGGCGATAGAACACGGAAAACATGAGTGAAAATTGCAAAAGACTTGGGTGACATACTGTCACCTTTGTCACCTTTGACACCTTTAAACGCCTGAAATACACGACTTCCAACTCTTGAGCCGGAGGCGAGGGCACGCCCGACCGCGCGACGGCCGCTAGGCCAGAACG
>JBCCKJ010000035.1:0-12809 GCA_039027455.1 Pseudomonadota bacterium
GATGAGCCCGTCGAGATCTTCTTGGGGCGCGGGGGGCAGAATGTCGTCTTCGGCGGTGGGCTGCACCAGCTCGCTTTCGGCCTGCTCGCGCTCGATCCTCGACCATTCATACGCGACGAGGATCACCGCCTGAGCGAGGTTCAGAGAACCGAACTCCGGATTGATCGGCACTGTCAGAATATGCCGAGCCAGCGCGACATCCTCGGTTTCAAGCCCTGAGCGTTCCGGCCCGAAGAGAATGGCGTGGCGTCCTGCCTCGCTATGGATCAGTCTGGTCGCGCCATCGGCGCCAACCACCGGCTTGGTGACACCGCGTTTACGCACGGTCGTCGCATAGACATGCTGGCAATCGGCGACCGCGTCGGCGGTCGTTTCAAACACCTTGGCTTGATCCAACACAGTATCGGCCCCCGCCGCCGCTGGACCGGCTGATGGGTTTGGCCATCCATCGCGCGGAGCGACGAGCCGCATTTCCGTGAGTCCGAAGTTGAGCATGGCGCGCGCCGCCTTACCGATATTCTCGCCCAGCTGTGGGCGCACAAGCACCATGACGGGCTTGGTCTCGCTCACGCCCGATTACTCCTTCGCCGCTTCGGCGACGGTGCTCGCGAACTCTTCAAAATCGCGCGCTTCAGAAAAGTCGCGGTAGACGCTGGCGAAACGGATATAGGCGACGCTGTCGATCTGGCGCAGGCCATCCATGACCAGTTCGCCAATGCGGGCCGAAGGCACTTCGGGTTCCCCCGCGGTTTCGACCTGGCGTTGGATGCCGGACACAAGCTGATCGATCTGTTCGGGCGTTACGCCGCGCTTTCGGCAGGCGAGTGCCACGGAGCGCTGAAGTTTTTCGCGATCAAAAGCCTCGCGGCGCAAGTCACCGCCATCAGGCGAGGCTTTAACGATCATCACTTCGCGCAGTTGGACACGCTCAAACGTGGTGAAGCGCGCGCCGCACGAATTGCATTGTCGCCGTCGACGAATGGCCGTGCCATCTTCGGTGGGACGAGAATCTTTGACCTGTGTCTCTTCGTGAGCGCAAAAAGGGCAACGCATTTAGCTACTTACTTCTTGATCCGTGAACAGCGCAGGACGCCAGCGTTTGCCGCGCCATTCTGGCTTGGCGTCTTCGCTCACGTTCGCCTCACATATTGGGATAGACGGGGAAGTCAGCGCACAGTTCAGCGACGCGAGTGCGCACGCTCTCTTCGATCTGGGCGTCGCCTTCCGCGCCGTTCTTTGACAGGCCATCGACCACTTCGGCAATCAGCGCGCCGACCTTGCGGAACTCCACCGGGCCAAAGCCCCGCGTCGTGCCTGCTGGGGTGCCAAGACGGATACCGCTGGTCACGAAGGGCGACCGCGTGTCGAACGGGATGCCGTTCTTGTTGCAAGTGAGCCAGGCACGATCGAGGCCTTTTTCGGCGTCCTTGCCGGTCACATCCTTAGCGGTGAGGTCGACCAGCATAGAGTGGTTGTCCGTTCCGCCCGAACAGATTCGAAGGCCGTGATCTTCGAGGCTGGCGGCTAGCGCGCGGGCGTTTTCAACGATCCGGTGCGCGTAGGTCTTGAATTCGGGCTGGAGCGCTTCGCGGAAAGCGACCGCTTTGGCCGCGATCACGTGGACAAGCGGTCCGCCCTGCAAGCCCGGGAACACCGCCATGTTGAGCGGCTTGATGTATTTCTCATCGTTCCACAGCATGATGCCCGAACGCGGGCCGCGCAGGCTTTTGTGCGTGGTTGAGGTCACGATGTCGCAGTGCGGGAAGGGCGAGGGGTGCGCGCCGCCTGCGACAAGGCCCGAAATGTGGCTCATATCGCACAGCAGGATCGCGCCCACCTCATCGGCGATTTCGCGGAAACGGGCAAAGTCCCATTGGCGCGAATAGGCGGTGCCGCCGCAGATGATCAGCTTGGGTTTGTGTTCGCGCGCGGTCGCGGCAACTTCGTCCATGTCGATCATCTCGTCGTCCTTGCGAACGCCGTAAGAGACCGGGTTGAACCACTTGCCGCTCATATTGACGGGCGACCCGTGGGTGAGGTGCCCGCCGGAATTGAGATCAAGCCCCATAAAGGTGTCACCCGGCTGCAAAAGCGCGAGGAACACCGCCTGATTCATTTGGCTGCCGCTGTTGGGTTGCACATTGGCAAAGTTGCATCCAAACAATTGCTTAGCGCGTTCTATGGCCAATGTTTCGACCACATCGGCGTAGTCGCAGCCGCCGTAATAACGTTTGCCCGGATAGCCTTCGGCGTATTTGTTGGTGAAGACGCTGCCTGTGGCTTCCAACACGGCCTTTGACGCAATGTTTTCGCTGGCGATCAGTTCGATCTTGTCGCGCTGACGACCCAGTTCGCTGGCGATGGCGGCTGCAATCTCGGGATCGGCCGTGGCAAGATCGTCGTTCCAGAAGCTGTCCATCGGGTTGATGACGTCGTTGGGCTGGGTGCTCATTGGTGGGTCTCGATATGATCGGGCAGGTTGGGCGGGGTACCAAGCTTGGCAACGCGGCGTTGATGGCGACCTTCCGGTTCATCCGCGTCGGCAAATTCGGTGTTCAGGAATGTAGCTACGCACGATTTGGCCATTTCGATGCCTGTTAGGCGCGCGCCTATGGCAATTACGTTGGCGTCGTTGTGTTCGCGCGACAGAGCGGCGGAAAGCGGTTCGGAGACCAGCGCGCAGCGCGCTGCGGGATGCCGATTAACGCTGATCGAGATGCCGACGCCTGATCCGCACAGGGCGACACCGAATTCGGCGGTGCCTTCCGCGATAATCTCGGCCAATTTGTAGCCGTAATCGGGGTAATCGACGCTCGCGCCGGGTTCAGGACCAAGGTCCGCGACCTCGTGGCCCTCGTCCATCAACCATTCGGCGAGCTGCGCCTTCATGTCGGTCGCGGCGTGATCGGAAGCTATGGCAATACGCATGCGCGATACATAGGCGAGGGTGGGGCAACACTCCAGAGGGGATGCCACGGTTTTCGACGTGGGATTGGACCGTTTGCGCGTTTAGATCAGCGCTTGGCGGGCGGCGTGAGGCTCACTCAGCTATCGAGGCGTTTGGAGAGCCACTTCCAGAGCTTGTTCACTTCCTTGGAAGCCTTGCCCTTGGGCTCGCTTTCGCTGGCGGTTTCGCCCTTGGCGCTCGATCGGTGGAACGCGGCGCGATCACCCAGCGTGACGGGACAAATGTCGAGCCCCATTTCCTTCGCAGCGGTCTTGGCGTCCTCGGCAAGCACCGTTGCGCCTGCGGGAACCGCGTTGAGCACGACAAAGGCGGGCTTTTTGGCGAAGCTGATGAGATCGGCCACCGGCTCCAACGCGGCCAGATCGAACGCGCGCGGTTTGGTGGGAATCAGCACAAGGTCCGCCGCCTTGATCGCCTCGCGCGCCGCCGCGTCGGCGTGAGGCGGTGTGTCTATGACAACGAAGTCGACGCCGTTCTTCTGCGCGCTGGCAATTGTGCGCGCCAATCGAGCCGGAGGGCTCGTCACCACCACCGGCAGATAGTCGCCGCGCCAATCGGACCACGCCGCCGCAGTGGCTTGCGGATCGGTGTCGATCACGCAACTTTCAAACCCAGCCTGCGCGGCCTTGGTGGCGAGGTGAACGGCGAGGGTGGTCTTTCCGGACCCGCCCTTCTGGCTGGCGATGGCGATGGTTGGCATGTTCCGTATGTCCCCGACGAAGGCTACCTTGATTATGTTGCGGCGCAGCATAAAGCGCAAGAGCCTTCATATCGCACCGTGTGGAGAAGCCCTTAGCTCTACTGAAACGAAAAAGGGCGGCACCACATCCGCAGCGCCGCCCTTAGTTGTTCTAATGCAAGACCCTACTGATCCAGGAATGACCGCATTTTGCGGCTGCGGCTTGGGTGTTTGAGCTTGCGCAGCGCTTTCGCTTCGATTTGCCGGATACGTTCGCGCGTCACGGAGAATTGCTGGCCGACCTCTTCCAGCGTGTGGTCGGTGTTCATGCCGATGCCGAACCGCATGCGCAGCACGCGCTCTTCACGCGGGGTGAGCGAGGCGAGGACGCGGGTGACGGTCTCTTTCAGGTTGGCCTGAATGGCGGCGTCCACCGGGATGATCGCGTTCTTGTCTTCGATGAAGTCGCCCAGATGCGAATCTTCCTCGTCCCCGATGGGGGTTTCGAGGCTGATCGGCTCTTTGGCGATCTTCATCACCTTGCGCACTTTCTCAAGCGGCATGGAAAGACGGGCCGCCATTTCTTCCGGCGTCGGCTCGCGGCCTTCCTCGTGCAAGAACTGGCGCGAAGTGCGCACCAACTTGTTGATCGTCTCAATCATATGGACCGGGATGCGGATAGTGCGCGCCTGGTCCGCAATGGAGCGGGTGATCGCCTGGCGGATCCACCACGTCGCGTAGGTCGAGAACTTGTAGCCGCGACGGTATTCGAACTTATCGACCGCCTTCATAAGGCCGATATTGCCTTCCTGAATAAGGTCGAGGAATTGCAGGCCGCGATTGGTGTATTTCTTCGCGATGGAAATCACGAGGCGCAGATTGGCCTCAACCATTTCCTTCTTAGCGATACGCGCTTCGCGCTCGCCTTTTTGCACCATGTTCACAATGCGACGGAATTCGGGCAGCGCCATACCGGTTTGTGCGGCGATGTCGGTGATTTCCGAGCGGATGCGGTCGATGGCTGCCTCTTCCTTCTCGGCGAAGGCGGCCCACTTTTTGTCCTTCTTCGCGTTCTCCGCAATCCAGGCGTCGTCCAGTTCGTTGCCGACATAGGATTTCAGGAAGTCGATGCGCTTGATCTTGTGACGCTCGGCCAGACGCAGCATCTGGCCGCCCAAAGCGGTGAGGCGGCGGTTAAAGGCGTAGAGGTTGTCGACCAGAAATTCGATCTTGGTGGCGTGGAACTGCATGCTTTCAACTTCCGCCGTCAGCTGCTCGCCCAGAGTTTCGTATTTCTTCTCTTTCGCCTTGGGGAAGTCACCCCCGGCGGCGAGCGTGTCGACGCGTTCGGCTTGGAGCTTCTCGAAGGTTTTAAACAGCTTAGTGATGCGCGCGAAGCGCTCGATGGCGTCGGGCTTGAGCGCGGCTTCCATTTGCGCGAGCGAAAGAGTGTTGTCCTCTTCTTCTTCTTCCTCGCGCTTGCGACCGCCTTCTTCGCCCTCTTCACCCTCCTCATTTTCGTCTTCGGAGGTTTCTTCCTCGTCATCATCGCGAATAGTGGGGCCGGCGGTTTCTTCGGAGATCGAGCCGTCGTCTTCCTCGTTCTCTTCCTCCATCTTCTCGGGCGGAGGCTCTTTGGAGAGCATCGCGTCGAGATCGAGAATCTCGCGAAGCTGCATGTCTTCGGCGTTTAGCGCTTCGGACCACTGTATGATCGCGTGGAACGTGATCGGGCTTTCGCAAAGTCCCATGATCATCATATCGCGGCCCGCTTCGATGCGCTTGGCGATGGCGATTTCGCCTTCGCGGCTGAGCAGTTCCACGGCGCCCATCTCGCGCAGATACATGCGCACCGGATCATCGGTGCGTTCACCCGTTCCGGTCTTCTTGGCGGCGGGCTTGGCGGCAGCCTTGGTGTCTTTCTTGTCGCCTTCGTCTTCGCCGACGGACATTTCCTCGACTTCGGCTTCGGCCTCCGCTTCGGCTTCGGCTTCCTCGTCGTTCTCGACAATTTGCACGCCCATTTCGGACAGCGCCGTTTGAATGTCTTCGATCTGGTCGGGGCTCATCTCGCCCGAGGGTAGGGCTTCGTTCAACTCATCGTACGTGAGATAGCCCTTCTTCTTGCCCTTGTTCATCAACTTCTTGATCGCGGCCTCGTTGAGGTCGATCAGCGGAGCGTCTTCTTTGTCTTGTGTCTTAGCGGTCGAAGCCATGTGTCGTCATTCAGTCCGTTTGTGCCCAGAAAGCGCTTATTAAAGCTACTTTCCGGCGTTGATCCCGTTCCCGCGTAGATTCACGCAGCCCTGTCTTTGTCATCCGCTGAAGTCTTTTCGCCGCCCGCACTGGCCGCTTTGCGGCGGCCAAAGGCTTTGAGCCGATCTTCAATGGAAGCGAGCTGTTCGCGCAATCGCGTCTGTTCGGCAAAGCACCCTTCCGGGTCTTCATCAAACCGCGCAATCGTGCCGGCAAGGGCCGCCTCAAGAGCCGGCTTTTGCACAAGCAGCGACACAGCTTCGACCAATTCCTCGCGCGCTTCACCGGGGTCAGTGCCTTCTCGAAGAAAGGCGTATCGTAAGTCTTCCGATGGGGCGGGCAGGCCGTGTTCGTCAAATATGGCGTTTTGCGCGCGCGAATCAAGCGTCTCGGTAACTTCTATCAGCGATTCAATCACAGGCGCGGCTTGCTGGTCTAGCGAGGCCAGACGCGAGAGCGCCTCAGAATGGCGCTCAATTTCGTCGGGATGGCGCAAGAGTCCGGCGATGACCGCGCTCAAAAGCGAAACGCGTTGCCCGCCTGACAAAGCGCGTTGCAAAGCGCTTCGAGCGGCGGGCGAGAGCGGTTGGGGCGCAGAAGAGCCGCTGCGCCACTTCGTGCGGCGCAGCGCGGACCGCGTGTCCCGTGGAGGATAAGCAAAGGCCGAGAACCGATCGAGCAATTCACGGCGGTACAGCGCGCGAATATCGCCGTCTTCGATCGTGTTGACGTGATCCATCAGGCGCGCTTTGAGGCCGGCTTTCGCCTCTGGACTGGTTAGCGGCTGCGCGTCGCGCTCGGCTTCCCACAAGGCGTCGAGCAAGCTCATTGGTCGCGAAAGGAGCGACTCCATCGCCTTGGGGCCTTGAGCCTTGATGAGGTCATCCGGGTCCAGCCCGGCGGGTAGGCGCACAATCGATAGCGAGCGCATTGGGGCGAGCATCGGCAAGGCCCGACTGATCGCCCGCATCGCCGCGCGCTGACCCGCGGCGTCGCCATCGAAGCAGAGGACCGGAACCTCAACCATGCGCCACAGCACTTCGAGCTGGGTTTCGGTGAGCGCGGTGCCGAGCGGCGCGACCGCGTCGTGGAAGCCCGCCTGCGCGAGCGCGACCACATCCATATAGCCTTCCACTACGATCACGCGGCCAGTCTGGCGCGAAGCGGGGGCGGCGCGGTGGTGGTTGTAGAGTGTGCGCCCCTTGTCAAACAGCGGGGTGTCCGGCGAGTTGAGGTACTTGGCGACGCCATCGCGCTTTTCGAGAATGCGCCCGCCAAAGGCGATCACCCGTCCGCGCTGGTCCTGAATAGGTAGCATGACGCGGCCACGGAAGCGGTCATAGGCTTTCCCGTCCTCCGTGACGATCCGCATGCCGCTCTCCGCAAGCATCGTCGCTTCGAACTTGGACAGAGCGCTGGACAGCGCCTGTTTGTCTTCAGGCGCATAGCCAAAACCGAACTCGCGCAAAGTCGCGTCGGACAGCCCGCGACCGCGCAGATATTCGAGCGCCCCTCGACCCTCAGGCCCCTTTAGCTGCTCCACAAACCAATCCTGCGCCGCCGTGGTCACATCGACGAGTTCAGCGCGCTTCTCCGCTTTCTTGGCCGCTTGCGGATCGGGCGCGGGGACTTCCATCCCCGCTTCCTCCGCCAGCTCTTTGATCGCGTCCATGAACGAAAAGCCTCGCTGTTCGATCATCCAGGTGATCACATCGCCATGCGCGCCGCAGCCGAAGCAGTGGTAGAACTGCTTCTCATCGTTGACGTAGAAGCTCGGCGTGTTCTCATTGTGGAATGGACAACACGCCTTCCACTCGCGCCCGGCCTTGGTGAGCTTGGTCGTGCGGTTCACCACCGTGGAAAGGGTGACGCGCCCGCGCAGTTCGTCTTTCCATTGGGGGGTGATCGTCATGGTTGGAGAATGCGCGGTCTTGCCCGCGCGTTCAAGCGCGCGTGTGGACTAGCCTGTGGTGAAGCGAAAATTCAGCTGAGCGCCGCTTTCACAAGGCCGCTCGCCAGTTTCCCGTCGAGCACAGCGCCGTGCTTGGCTTTGAGCGCGCCCATAACCGTGCCCATGTCCTTCATGGTCGAGGCGCCCGTTTCGGCCTTGATCGCTTCAATCGCGGCTTTGGTCTCATCCTCGCTCATCATTTGCGGGAGGAATTCCTCGATCACCGCCAATTCGGCGGCTTCGGCAGCGGCGAGCTCTTCGCGTCCGCCTTTTTCGTACATCTCGATCGATTCGCGGCGCTGCTTCGCCATTTTTTGCAGCACGCTCGTTACCAGAGCGTCGTCGTCAATGTCCTTGCTGCTGGTCCGCTCTTCGATGTCGCGATCCTTGATCTTGGCCGAAATCTGGCGGAGCGCGGCGGTGCGCTCCTTTTCCTTGGCCTTCATGGCGGTAATGGTGGCGGCTTTGATGTCGTCTCTGATCATGATGTGCAGGCTTTTTGTGTTTCTTGTGGATGGATTGACGCTGGGGTGCGCTCTAACGTGTGCGAGCGAGGGTGGCTAGGTTGACGCGCATGCAAGGCACGCTTAGCGGGTGAGACTTAGCGACATTGCTGGAAACCCTTAGAAATCGGAGCGCCCCATGGCCCCTTCCGCCTCGTCCCCTGCGCAGCCTGATGGCACGACCGGTGTCCTCGTTTTGGCCGATGGAAGCATGGTGTGGGGCAAGGGCTTTGGCGCCGCCGGACACGCAG
This sequence comes from Pseudomonadota bacterium, assembly GCA_039027455.1. Taxonomy (GTDB): domain Bacteria; phylum Pseudomonadota; class Alphaproteobacteria; order Sphingomonadales; family Sphingomonadaceae; genus Erythrobacter. The sequence goes on from JBCCKJ010000035.1 coordinate 8,609, forward strand.
TCGGTGAAGTATGCTTCAACACCGCAATGACGGGCTATCAGGAGGTGATGACCGATCCCTCCTACGCCGCGCAGATCGTCACTTTCACTTTCCCGCATATCGGCAATGTCGGGGCGAACGCCGAGGACGTAGAAAGCGCAGTGGGCGTGGCGAGCGCGGTCGGCTGCATCACGCGCGAGGACGTGACCGCGCCCAGCAATTTTCGCAGCGCTGAGGATTTCACCGCGTGGATGGCGCGCAACGGCAAGATAGGGCTGGCGGGCGTGGACACACGCGCGCTGACCCGCCGCATTCGCTTGTCGGGCGCGCCGAAAGCGGTGATCGCGCATGCGCCCGACGGCCGGTTTGACATTGCCGCGCTGCTGGCGGAGGCGCAGGGTTGGGCGGGGCTTGAAGGCCTCGATCTGGCGATCACCGCAACGCGCGATGCGAACCAGGAGTGGCACGGCAGCTATTGGTGCTTGGGCCACGGCTACGGCAGCGCCGACGCGCAGGCCAAGCCACATGTTGTCGCGGTGGATTATGGGGCAAAGGACAACATCTTCCGCAATCTGGTGCGCGCCGGGGCCCGCGTGACGGTGGTGCCCGCGAAGACGGGTTTTGACGCGATCATGGCGCTCAGACCCGATGGCGTGTTTCTTTCCAACGGCCCGGGCGATCCGGCCGCGACCGGGGAATACGCCGTGCCGGTGATCCAGAAGCTGTTGGAAGCCGATGTGCCGCTCTTTGGCATCTGCCTTGGCCACCAGATGCTCGCGCTGGCGGCGGGGGCCAAGACGGTCAAAATGCACCAAGGCCATCGCGGCGCAAACCACCCCGTGCAACGCGTAGGTGAAGGCTGGGGCGAGACCAGCGGTCTCGTTGAGATAACCAGTATGAACCACGGCTTCGCGGTGGACGCGGACACGCTGCCCCACACGTTGGAGCAAACGCATGTGAGCCTTTTCGATGGCTCCAACTGCGGCATAGCCGTGAAAGGCAAAAACGCGTTCGGCGTGCAATACCACCCAGAGGCTTCACCAGGCCCACAGGACAGCTTTTACCTGTTCGAGACGTTCGTTGGGGGGCTGGGGTGAACCTCAACGCTCATGATACAGCCCTCTTGGTTGCGCTAAGGAAGAGCAACCATTTCAAAGCAAATCCGGGCGACGTCACAGAATTGCTTAAAGATGCCATGGGCGATGTTGGTCCTTCGGAAGGGCAATCGAGTGCAAGGCGGCTCCATGCCAATGGCTTAGCGGTTTTTGCCGAACTGGATGAGCCATCGGAAAAGACGTTGATGCGCATTAGCGATGACGGGATCGCTTTTGCCGACCGCCTCATTGAAGCGTCCCGAAAGAGAAGGTTAGGAGAGCACATTCACAGCGTTACACGAAGCGATTGGATCGCAATAGGTGCATTTGTTGTGTCCGTGATCGCCTTTGTGAGGGGTGGATAATGCGTCTCGCTTCAGCGGTTTGTCTTGGCTTTGCCACCCCACTCGCGGCCCAAAACCCGGCGATGACGCCGCGGCCGATGGCTGAGTGGCCGGGAGCGGAGATTGTTGAGGGCGTGGCCTTTCAGGGCGATGGTTCGGTCACGCTTGAGCGCGGCACGGGCGGCCTTCCGGTGCTCGCGTTCTGGCGGCCGATCCTCTTCAAGGAAGAGACCGACAAGCCCATCGCGGGCCGGATGGATTGCAAAGTCACCGCCACGGATCAGGATTTCGTTGAAGAAGGTTTTGACCCCGATCCGCTTTACGCGGCCATCGCAGAGACGCGCGAAAGGCAGGGTTTCAAAGACATGGACCTCTTGCGCGATAACGGCGACTTCACCCGAAAGCTGGACGTTGTCGGGCGCCGTTCCAAGCCGCGCCAGCATTACGTTTTGAGCTACCTTCTTGTGCGTGACGGCGATCGCATGGTCGATATCCGCCGCAATTGCACTTTTGTGTATAGGGACGGGGTGTCGCGTCCGGATGTGCTGCCTTACGTTTATCGCTACACTCGGATTTCGTACGCCTTTGAACCAGGAGATGGCACATGATGCGCGCCGCCTTCGTTCTTCCTGTTGCCGCGCTTAGCCTAGCCGGGTGCTCGCTGTTCTCCAGCGAAGACCCGCGCGTGGGCGTGGAAGAGGTCGAGGATTGCGCCGATCGCGTGCGTCCTTCGCTGACCTATCAGGAATATCAGGATCTCAAGACCGCGCCGGGTCGCTGGGTCCCGACCTTCACGTATGATGTGACCAAAATGGATTTCTCCGCGATCCAGAGGCTCGTGGCCAGCGGCGCGGATGAGACGGTGGGCACGCGGCTGATGCAACAGACCAATCGCACCTCGACCGCGGTCGAGCGCTTCATGAATATGGAGGTGAGCGAGAAAGGCGCGTTCTTCCTTGGGCGCCAGCCCGCTCTATTCCGTGTGCGCGGACGCCCACAGGCCGCCTCTCAAATCCTTGCCAATGGCTGCAAACGCCAGCTCGCCGACATGCGCCTGATCGAGGTGTCTTGGGAGCGCTGGCAGTCTCCAGCCGCCACCTATGAAGACGGTGCAAATTCCAGCAACGAGAACAAAAAATAATGCCGAAACGCACGGACATTCAATCGATCCTCGTCATCGGAGCGGGTCCGATCATCATCGGTCAAGCGTGCGAGTTCGATTATTCGGGCACGCAGGCGATCAAGGCGTTGAAAGAGGATGGCTACCGCGTCATTCTGGTGAACTCGAACCCGGCGACGATCATGACCGACCCCGAATTCGCGGATCGCACCTATGTCGAACCGATCACGCCGGAGATTGTCGCCAAGATCATCGCCAAGGAAAAGCCGGACGCGCTGCTTCCGACTATGGGCGGGCAGACGGCGCTGAACTGCGCGCTCAAGCTCGACGAGATGGGCGTTCTGGCCGAGCACGGTGTTGAGATGATCGGGGCCAAGGCCGACGCGATCGACAAGGCCGAGAACCGCCAGCGTTTTCGCGATGCGATGGACGCAATCGGGCTGGAAAGCCCGCGCTCTGGCATTGCCAACACGCTCGACGAAGCGCGCGCCGTGCTAGAGCACACCGGGCTTCCCGCCGTGATCCGCCCGAGCTTCACGCTGGGCGGCACCGGTGGCGGCGTCGCCTACAACACGCAGGAATTTGATCGGATCGTCTCCGAGGGCCTCGCGGCCTCGCCAACCACCGAAGTGCTGATCGACGAATCGCTGCTGGGGTGGAAAGAATACGAGATGGAGGTCGTGCGCGACCGGGCCGACAACGCGATCATTATTTGTGCCATCGAGAATGTCGATCCAATGGGCGTGCACACGGGCGATTCGATCACGGTTGCGCCCGCACTGACGCTGACCGACAAGGAATACCAGATCATGCGCAGCGCCAGCATCGCGGTGTTGCGGGAAATCGGCGTCGAAACCGGCGGTTCCAACGTGCAGTTTGCGGTCAATCCCAAGGACGGCCGTTTGGTTGTGATCGAGATGAACCCGCGCGTCTCGCGCTCCTCTGCGCTCGCGTCCAAAGCGACCGGCTTTCCCATCGCTCGAGTCGCGGCCAAACTGGCCGTGGGCTATACGCTCGATGAGATCACGAACGAGATCACCGGGGCCACACCCGCCAGCTTTGAACCGACAATCGACTACGTGGTGACCAAGATCCCGCGCTTTGCCTTTGAGAAGTTCAAAGGGAGTGAGGCGAGCCTGTCGACTGCGATGAAGTCAGTTGGCGAGGTGATGGCGATCGGGCGCAACTTTCAGGAGAGCATGCAGAAGGCCTTACGTGGGCTGGAAACGGGCCTCGACGGGTTTAACCGCGTGGTCGAATTGGAAGGCGTGACGCGCGATGTGATCACTGCTGCGCTGAGCCGCCGCACGCCAGACCGTATACTCAAGATCGCGCAGGCCTTTCGCGAGGGTTTGACCCTCGAAGAAATCAACGCGGTCACCAGCTTTGATCCGTGGTTCTTGCGCCAGATTGAACAGATCATCGAAGCGGAAAAAGACGTTCAGGCGAACGGTCTCCCAACCGAGGCGGCAAGTCTGCGGCGTCTGAAATCGATGGGTTTTTCCGACAAGCGCTTGGCCACCTTGGCGGTGCGTTCGGTGGGCGTGAAAGACGGGCTGGCCGAAACGCAGGCGCGGCGCTCTGGCCTCTTGCACGACGCGCTCCAAGCTATGGCCGGGGCCACCAGCGCCGAGGAAGTGCGCGCGCTTCGTCATAAGCTGGGC
>JBCCKJ010000036.1:0-12698 GCA_039027455.1 Pseudomonadota bacterium
AGTTAGCTAATCCAGTCTTGAAGCTGGAGGGCTTCCAAAGGCTTCGGAGGCGTGAGTTTATCCGCAGCAGCGGGAGCATTGTTCAACGCTTAGACTTTCAGGTGAACAGTTGGGGTGGACGAGACTTTTGCGTCAATGTGTCCGCCAACCTGATAGCTTCAAATGAGTTCGTCACTCTCCAACCGGGTTTCCGTCTATCCAATTACGACGGCAGGAATTCTTGGTTGCCCTCAATGACTATGGGTGAAGCGGAGGCGTCCGTGAAAGTCGTTATTGGTTTAATACGAGAGCAGGCTTTCCCATTCTTCGCGAGAACCAATTCTGTCGAAGGCTTTTCCGATATCTTGGACCAAGAAGACTGGGCCTCAAGTCACCATTTAAAGTTCCAACAAGGCGTCGCGGCAGCCCTTTTGGGTGATGCGAATGGAGCGAAGGGAAGGCTTAACGATGCGATACGACTTTATGAAGCAGACGGACGGGATTGGTGCTTCGCAAAGATCGATAAAGCCATGAAACTGTGTGAGGCACTGGATGCCGGAAGCGATGGCCAACTTTTGACCAAATGGGAACAAGAAAACTCGGAAATTCATGGGGTCGTCTAAGTCTGCTTTCCACCCCAAAGCCGCCTCAAGGCGACCTCATTGGCTGTCGAGAGAGCTGACAGTCTGATTCGGATCGATGCAAGTCGGAAGCGGCTGATCGGCTCACGACCCACTTCCAGGCATTAGCTCATACCAAAACGGGAGCGCTGTACGTGCAGCGCTCCCGTCCGGCTTGCGTCCCTGGGCTTGGGCGAGTTGGGGACGCTGCCTAACTTGACGAAGAGTATTGGGGGTGTGCTGGTTCATTCGCCGATTTGGGCTGGATCATGTTCACACAAAGCGATCGATCGTCGGATTGAAACGGTTTAAGTTCGGGAGTGCCGACGCCAGCTCGGCATCGTTCAACCCGAACCAACTGCCCAGCTGAGCCGCATATTGATCAACCGCGAGTCTTGGGATCAGGCGGCCATTGCCCGCATCAAGATTATGTCCAGTGACAGGTGGCGGCACATCGCCATAGATATCACGTCCCCGAACCGCGCCGCCGACCACGATATGGTGACCGCCCCACCCATGATCGGTCCCATCGCCATTCGCGACAAGCGTGCGACCGAAGTCCGACGCGGTGAACAAGGTGACTTGATTGGACAGGCCAGCGGCCCTCATCGCTGCCTCAAACGAGGAAACGGCGCGGTCGATTTCTGACATCAGATTGGGCAGTGTGAAGGCTTGAGCGGCGTGGGTGTCAAACCCTCCCAAGCTCACAAAAAAGATCTGCCGATTAGCAGCAAAAGAACCACGCAGCGCGATTGTTTCCGCAACCGCTTGAAGCTGCACGCTGAGCGGCCCGGGCTGAAAATTTCCGATGAGAGGCCGCCCATTTATAAAGGCGTTTTGGTACAGCTGATTGTTGTCGATGCCGCTCGCAAAAGCATCGGCGATATCGCGTTCTATCACGTGATCCTGCATGAATCCGCGCGCAGCAAACTGTTCGCGCACGCTATCTATAAAGCCGGAACCGCCTTCGGCCTCCAATCGCTGTAGCGCGCCTAGTTCATTTGACCCCCCAATAGGTACGCGGAAAGGAAGTGTTGAACGCCCTGTCGAAAACGCGCCGGCTTCATCCGTCACAATCGACGTGAATTGCGGCAAATCTCGGTTTGCGCCAGACGCAAGGACCGCATCCGCAAACAGACCGCCCCAGCCAAACTGCGCGCCTTCGGGCGCTCCGGCTTGCCAGGTGACCTGTTGATCGTTGTGACTAAAAAGTCGTGCCGGAAGCTGGCCTGATCCTCCAGTGAACGACGCGCGCGTCACCGGTTCAATCAGCGGGCCAGTGTTTGCGACTACTGCCGCGTTGCCGCTCTCATAGATCGAATGAATGCCTGCAAATTCGGGCGGAAAAGCAAATTGGGGGCCGGTTGGCATAGGCTGGCTCACCCGGCTCAGATTGAGCAGCGCTTGCGGCTCGCGCGAAGCTCCGTATCGCGCCAGCATCGATGAGCGCGCGGCGCGCCAGGCGCTAAAGCCGTCGGCGTCGGCTGGGATCAGCACATCGTGGCAGTCGAGACCACCAAACAGGAAGACGCACACCAGCGCCTTATAGTCACTCACATCGGCGGCATGGCTTGTGAAAAGAGCGGGGGCTCCGATAGCGGCGGTGGACGCGATCGCTCCCGCGCCTAAAGCCCGGATCGCGTGTCGGCGGCTTAAATCCATCGCATTTCTCCTCACCGTTGAACCAGAAAATCGGGCGATGTGAGAACAAGCAGCGTCGCCAGACGCACCCGTGTCTCTCGGGCTGGCGTGTCATCGGCGCTTGCAAGCGCGATCTGCGAGATTGCCCCTTCGATCGCTGAGGCTGTTTCAGGAGAGAGATTGCCATAGGTCAGTTTGCGATTAAGGCTGGTGACCAGCGCTGATGTGTCGTCAGCGATAGCGATCTCTTCGGTGTAGTCGGGGCGCCACGCTCTGGCGAGAGCGGTTCGATCCACCGGAATGTCGAAAAAGCTGAGCTCTTGCTCGACCTCTTCGATGTCAAAGTTGTCGAGCCCGCCAAAAGCCCAGAAGGTCATGAAGTTGATATAGCCAGTGTTCGCCGATGCGTTGATCAGCTGATATTCAGGAAGCGTCAGGTCGCGCGCGCCCGTGAGCGTGCCGGGTGCGACAAAGCCGGGACGGTAGTAGTTGAAGACGCTGCGCGCTCTAAAGGGGTGCTGCGAAAGGCTGTCAGCGCCGCTTGTATCGAACAGCTCCCTTGCGAATTCGGGCCTTGATCCATCGACGCCGAAAGCTCTGGCCCACGATGTGAACCGCAAGATCGGTTCGCGGATCTTGCCAAAGGTTGCCTCGCTCAGGTCGCCGTCGCGCCGCGCGGCTTCGTCAAACAAAATGGCTGCAAGCGTAGCCGCCAAATCGCCTTTGCGTCCATCGCCGATCACGCGGCCGTCGGGCAAGGTGTAGCGCCCGGCATCAAAGACGCTCGCAACGCGTTGCACATAGGCCGGATCGGGGTCGCTCGTCGTGAAGCGTTGGATCAATTGCCGCCCTACGAAAGGCCCAACATTAGGGTGTTCCATGATGCAATCGAGGGCTTGATCGATGCTCGCCACAGTCGCGGTGTTCGCCGGGATGAAGCAATTCAGGAATCGCTTCTCGCGCTCGGAATGAAGCGCATCATTGAAAGCCATAGGTCGCAGAAAGTTATTCTCCAGCCCGGCGTCTGAGGTGACGATATCAATCGTGCTGGGGAAAACGTCGCGGTTCAGCCCTTCCAGGTCCAATCCAGTAAACACGCGCGCGAGATTGGTGATATCCTCGTTCGTGTACGTCTCAACCTCTGCACCGCCCACAAGGCGTGGCTCGCCATTGGGTTCAAGTTCAACAAGGCCAATTGTGAAGAGTTGGAGAATTTCGCGCGCGTAATTCTCATCGGGAACGCGGCCGCTGCCATCGGCGCGCTGATTGCCGATATAGGTCAGGTATTCGCCCATTGTGGGCGAGTAGGTGACGTCCTCAAGCAGATCGCGATAGTTTCCAAAGGCGTCGCCGATCAGGATGTCCTGATAGCCGATCAAGGATTCGGGAATGTCGAAGAGCACATCACCGCTGAAATCGGACACGACAAAAATCTGCGACAAAGCAAACGCCATGCGTTGGCGCAGTTGGTCCGGCGCCGTGACGGCGTTGCCCCAAAACACGAACGTTGGCGCGGCGCGTTCCAATTCGGGGCGGCCTTCATCAGTGGGGCGAGAGCGCGCTTCGAAGGTCTCCAACTGGGGCGTGCTCAATGTGGGTTGCATCTCAACCTGCGAGACGAACCAGTCCACCGCAGAGGTTCCGGTGAGACCTGATATCTGACCCGGTGTTGGCCCGAATGTCGCCTGAGTGAGGAACCTCGCAGTGCCTTGCTCGGTGCTAAACGGACCCGAGATGGGAGCCGGCGTGCTCGTCGGAGGGGCCGTAACAGGTGGAGGCGGCGCGCCGCCGTCGCCGCCTCCGGACCCGCCACAAGCGACCAGCCCGAGGGCCAGAGCGGCTACTAGGGGTTTGGCGGGTCTTTTTGAAAGGTATGGACGAGCCTGCAAAGCGGCGAGGCTTAGTTGGCGCGAAACAGGGCTCTCGAGAGGCGATTTGCTCTTAATCATCATCAAAATCCGAAAGTGACGCCGACGCGTCCGGCGGTTGTGCCTTGGACAGTGGAACCAGTGATGCCGCCAGAGACGTAGATATCTTCGGTGACGCGTCCGACGAGTGTGGTTGAAAAGCCTTGCTGGCCTTCGAAGGTCGCGAGGTTAAAGCTCATCGACCAATCCTTGCCGGGGACGATCGTGGTGCCCGCCAGCGCCATGGCGGCCGCGATGCCTCCGTTGGCGAAGCGGCGGTTGCTCGCCACCGCCTGATCAAGCAGGCTCACCTGGGTTTCGAGCCCTATGACACGATCGTCGAGCGCGAGCAGACCGCTCAAGTTAAGGTCCGCTGAGCCTAGGTTGCCCATGGCGTCGGTGGTCACAAAGCTGAGCGCGCCTTGTTGCGCCGCCCGGCTTGCGTCCGAGGTGATCCCCGGCGCGCGTACCCGTCCGATCGAGCTACCTAGCGCAATCAAGTTGACTTCATCCGCCACAGCGCCAGAGCCAATGGCAACCGCGCCATCGGCGCTGGCAATCGAGCCGTTGCCCAAGGCCACCGCTCCGTTGCCGATTGCCGAGTTGAGATTGCCGATAGAGACCGCGCCGATGCCGGTGGCGATATTGTCCGCGCCCAGCGCCACCGCGCCGCGACCCGTTGCGAAGTTAGGATCGCCGATAGCCACCGCGCCATCGCCCGAGGCGACGTTGGCTGCCCCGATGGAGACCGCCATGCCGTTCTCCGCGCGCGCCTGATAGCCGATGGCGACCGAGCGACGACCGGAGGCGGCGCTTTGTGGACCCAGAGCGACAGCGTCTTCGCCAGCGGCGCTCGCGCCCGCGCCGGAGGAGTTGACCGCGAGGTATTCCAGTTCGGCGCTGTTGCTAGTCGCCAAAGCGAGAGCGGTGTCCGCATCGGCCTGAGCGGTCATGGCCTCGGCCAGAGCCACATCGGCGTCCGCTTGCGCTTCCACCGCCGCTTCGAACGCGGTCTCGGCCCGCGCACGCGCCGCGGCGCTGTCCGTCCCGGCCTGCATAGCGGCGGTCATCGCATCACGCGCTTCGGCGCGCGCGGTGTCCGCGGTCGCCTGCGCCGTCGCAGCGTTGGTGAACGCGGCGTCTGCACGGGCTTGGGCCGTCGCCGCGTTGGCCAGAGCCGTGTTCGCCGTGCTTTGCGCTATGCCGGCATTGGTGAGCGCGGTGTCGGCGGTGCCCTGTGCAGTGCTCACGGCGTTGGTGTTCGCCGCAATCAGGCCATCCTGCGCTACGTTTGTCGCCACCGCTTCATCGGCTGTGGTTTGCGCCATGCTCGCGCCCATCAGAGCCTGCGCGGCGCCAGTTTGTGCGGCGTTCGCCACAGTTGAGACCGCGTCCAGCTGGCCTAGGTTGACCGCATCGGTCGTCGTCGTGGCGTCCGCAACGTTAGTGATGCGCCGTTCGGAACCCGGCGCGCCCACCGACACGGTGTCCGCCTCATCAGCCACAGAGCCTGCACCCAGAGCCACCGAATTGTTGGCGGAAGCCGTTGCCGTTTGACCAATGGCCACCGCGTCGGTGCCAGACGCCGATGCAATAGTCCCGGTCGAGTTGATCGCGATGTAGGGCGTGCCCGTACCCGCTGTGACGCTGGTGATGGCAGCGCTCAGCTGACCGACCGTTGCCGCGTCGCTGTCGCCCACGCCATCGGCGACATTGACGATCCGACGCTGCGAGCCCGCCGCTCCAACGGAGACGGTGTTATCCTCATCCGCAACCGAGCCCGCGCCGATGGCGACCGCGTTGAGGGCGGTCACGCTGGCGGCGCCGGCTCCGTTGGCCGCAAACCGGGTAAGCTCGGCGGTGTTGGTGTCCGCCGAAGCTTGCGCCGCTATGGCGGCGCCCTGCGCGCTGGCCGCATCGCTCAGAGCTTGGGTCGCATCGGTTTGCGCCGCGTTGGCGGTTGATTGGGCGGTGGCGGCGTTGGTCAGAGCTAGAGATGCATCGGTCTGCGCCGTCGCCGCATTGGTCAAGGCCGTTGTCGCATCGCCCTGGGCCGACGCTGAGTTCGCCAAGGCCTGCGTGGCGTCTGTCTGGGCAGACACAGCGTTGGCCAAAGCCGAGGTAGCATCGTTCTGTGCGCCAGTAGCTGTAGTCTGCGCCGCCGCGGCGTTAGTGAGCGCTTGGGTTGCATCGGTCTGCGCCGAAGTGGCAACGCTCGACACGCTGTTGAGCTGTCCCAGATTAACCGCGTCGTTGGTGGCGGTGCCGTCCGCTACGTTCACAACACGGCGCTGAGCGCTGGAGGTGCCCACCGAGACTGTGTTCGCCTCGCCTGCGACAGAGGAAGCTCCCAGAGCGACCGAGTTTGCACCCGTCGCCTGAGCCAGTTCGCCAATCGCCACGGCATCATCGCCCGAGGCGACTGGCTGTGCGCCCGTTGAATTGGCTACGATATAGTCGCTGTCCGCTCCGGCGCTTACACCTGCGATCGCGCTGTTCAGCTGAGCCAAATTGACCGCGTCGTTGTCGCTCGTTCCCGCTGCAACGTTGACGATTTGGCGTGCGCTTCCACTCGAGCCGACCGACACCGTGTTCGCCCGGTCAGCCACAGAGCCAGCGCCCAGCGCCACCGCATCGGGTGCCGCCGCGAGCGCGACAGCTTCGGCACCAATCGCGATGGAGCGCGCTCCGGTTGACTGTGTTGCCGTACCAATCGCAATCGAATTGCCGCCATTCGCCAGCACGAAGCCACCGGTGCCGGTTCCTCCGGCGGCTACATCCCGGCTGGTGCCGATTGCGATGTTGCCATTTGTAGTGGTCGCCATGTTGTTGGTGCTGGCGTTGGCGCCAAGCGTGATGTCGCCGTTACCGACCGCTGTTGCGTTGCTGCCAACGGCTACGCCAAACTGCGTATCAGCGGTTGAAGACGCACCAATGGCGACGGTGGCTTGGCCGTCGGCTGTGCTGCCCGCTCCTAGCGCGGTGGCGAGCGTGCTGCCCGTCTGGCTGGCGTCACCGATAGCAACGCTGCGGGTTGCCGAGGCGAGCGAGTCCTCGCCGATCGCAATGGCAGCCGCTGCGGTCGCCTGCGCACCTTCAATGCCGCTGTCGCTGCTATCACCGCCAATGGCAATCGCGCCTGCAGCGGTGGAGCTGGCATCTCGACCTAAAGCCAAGGCGTTAGCCGCACTGGCCAAGGCTGTGTCACCGATGGCGATACCCCTGTCACCGCTGGTGCTTGCGTCCTTGCCGATAGCGATGCCGCTATTCGCTGCAGTTGTAGCGACGGAGTTTTCGCCGATCGTGACAGCGTCGAAGCCATCATTGTCACTACCGGAACCAAGCGCGATCGAAGCGCCATTGGTTGAGTCGGCATCTTGGCCAATTGCGATTGAACCTGTCGTTGACGCGCGCGCGCCGACGGTTCCGGCGTCGCTGCCATCCCCGCCAATCGCGATCGCACCTGTTCCCGATGCCTGGCTCGCCTGTCCAAAGGCCACGGCGTCAACATCGCTCGCTGAGGCGTCTTCACCCAAGGCGATCGCGGCCAATCCGGTCGCCTGCGCACCATTGGCGTTGGAGTCTGCGCCGTCCCCACCAATTGCAATCGCACCGGCGGAGGTGGCATCAGTCTCTACACCCAGCGCAATAGATGAAGCCGCGCTCGCGAAGCTCGTGCTACCAATGGCAATGCCATCTAATCCTCCAGCGTTGGAGCCAGTGCCTAAGGCGATTGCCCTAATCCCGGTGCTGAAAGCTGAATCGCCCAAGGCAATTGAGGAAGAGCCCGAGGCCACGCTGATGTTTCCAACCGCAACTGAAGAAGTGCCGGTCGCGTTCACTTCCGTCCCGATAGCGATCGCATCTTCCTGATCTGCGGTGGTGTCTACACCAATCGCAATCGCGGCTGTACCGGTCGCCTCCGCGCCAATCGCGTCAAGGTCTGCTGCATCCCCGCCGATCGCGATAGCGCCAACCCCGCCAGCGGTAGAGAAACCACCGACAGCCACAGAATTTGCCTGAGACGCACCTGAGCCTTGGCCAAGTGCAATGGCGGTTGCCCCGCTGGCGTTCGCTGCGTTACCAAGAGCCAAGCTGTTTGCGGCTGTGGATTGCGCCAACAGGCCAATCGCGACCGACGCTCCCCCATTGGCATCCGAGCTGTTGCCGATTGCGACATTATCGGTGGTTTGAGTGCCAGTTGGAGAGGCCGGAATGGCCGTAGAAGCGGTGTTTCCTAGGACAATATCGCCCGCACCGGCCGCGAGAGACTGCCCGCCAATTACAATGGCGCGATCAATGCTTGCCAGATTGCTTCGCCCAAGCGCGATCGCGTTGGTGCCAAGCGCCGTTGAATCGAGACCAATCGAGACACCGCCCGCACCGCTAGCGAACGCTCCTACAAGGCCGCCGTCCCCGCTGTCGCCGCCAATCGCAACACTTCCGTCTCCGGCCGCCAAGGATCGGCTGCCTGTGGCTACAGAGTTGCCCGCGCTGGCCGCGCTGTCGAGGCCTATTGCTACACTCAGATTGGCGGTCGCTTCTGCATCCACGCCAAGAGCCACCGATCCAACCCCTGTGGCCTGAGCGCCAGCAGCCCCGGCATCACCGCCATCAGAACCAATTGCGACCGCACCAGCCGCAGTGGCGCCTGAACCGACACCAACGGCTACGCTTTCACTCCCAGTCGCCGCAGCAAGAGCGCCGAAGGCAGCGCTTGAGCGGCCTGAGGCCGAGGAAGCAAATCCGAATGTGGACGCCTGAACTCCGGTAGCCTGTGCCCTTCCACCCACGGTGGTGCCGGAGTCCATCGTGCTGCTGCTGCCTGAGCCGATAGCGACGGATTCCACACCGCCCATGCCAGTGGTGGGATCGCCGATATTGGCGCTGTCTCCGATGGCGACGGACCCAGTAGCCCTAGCGTCGGTTTGTTTGCCCAATGCAACGGAGTTGGTCCCTGCCGCACTGCTTTGGCTTCCGATAGCGGTTGAATCGACGCCGGTAGAAGAAGCGATCGCGCCAAACGCTATAGAAAAGTCGCCTACTGCGCTTGAATCTCGACCGATGGAAATGGCTCCGGGCGCCGATGCGGATGCACCCACACCGTCCGAATCGGTACCATCACCACCGATCGCAATTGACTGGGTTCCAGAAGCGACCGCGCCCGTACCGATTGCGGCTGAATTGATCCCACTGGCTGCTGCCGACAAGCCGAATGCGGTTGCATTGGCCCCGCTTGCGCTCGCGCCATCACCAATCGAAAGAGCTGAGACGGCTGAGGATACGGCGTCCTCGCCAATCGCAATCGCAGCATCCGCGCTCGCATTGGCACCATCATTGCCATCATCGGAGCCATCGCTGCCGATTGAGATGGAGGAGACCCCGCTTGACCGGGCTAAATCGCCAACCGCAATGGATCTGGTATTCGATGCCACTGTGCTAGCGCCCAGCGCAAATGACGATGCGCCTGTGGCCCGTGAGTCAGCTCCAATCGCGACCGAAGCGCCGCCGGATGCGATGGCTCCTGCTGTGTTAGCATCTCCGCCATCCCCGCCGATGGCGATATCGAAACTGTTCTGTGCCTGGGCTGAGCTACCCAGAGCAACCGCTTCGGTCCCTGCGATTGTGCGGTCGCCAAGCGCGACAGCGTTCGTACCACTGGCGCTCGCACTGAGCCCAAGCGCGATTGACTCCACCCCGCCAGAAAGCGCCGCTCGGCCGATGGCAATACCACCGGTTGCGCCTGCGGCCACTCCTTGCTGAGTGCTTCCAATCCCAATAGCAATTGATTCCGTGGCTCGTGCCTGAGATCCAGTGCCAATCGCAGTGGACCGATCCCCCCCGGCTAAAGTAGACGAACCCAATGCCGTCGCTCCCGAAGCGTTCGCATTCGAGTTCAGACCGCATGCAAGAGCGTCGTCTCGATCACCAGAATCTGCACTTCCGGTGTTATCGCCAGAGTCGGGTGCGTCATTGTTGTTTCTATCCAGTATGCAGTTTTCCGCTTGCACGTCTTCATTCGGAATAGTCGCCAGCGCTCCCGCACACAGAACCGATGCGGTGGTCACCATTAGTTTCGTCTTGTTCATCATTGCCCATACCCCAACCCATTGGAATGCTTGGGCACGCGTTGCGACGAGGTGTGTTGCCTTGCCCTCGGTACACATATCCGCTTGCCCTGATCATAAGGGTTCACAGGAGGAGGATCGAGAGCAATGGGGGTGATCGATTCATGATCAAAAGTGATTGAAAGTTGATCAAAGGTGATCAATGGTGATCGCTGGCTGGGCTTGTTGGTGCTGCCTAAGCTGCGGGTTGGGACCAATGAAGTATCATTTTGCTGATTTCGTGCTCGACGATCAGCGTTTCGAATTGGCCACAAAGGATGGCGAAGCGCTGCGTCTTCAGATGCGAGCGCTTGAATTGCTATTGCTGCTTGTCAGCCAAGCTGGAGCCACCGTCAGCAAACAGACAATCCTGCGCGAGGTTTGGGGCCGAGAGAGCGTTTCTCGTAGCGCGCTACCGAACCAAATCCTCAATTTGCGCAGGATCCTAGGTGACGACAAAGAGCCACACCGATTGATACAAACGGTCCCTGGAAAAGGGCTTCGGTTCATCGCTACAACGCGTGAAGAACACGGCGCGCAAGCTAAAGCGCTCGCGACAGCAGCTCCCCTCGCGACCCCCGAATTCGATCTTCAAGACACCCCTCTTGTGGGCACGCAGCCAAAGGTGTGCGTGATGAAGTTCACACAGGTTACGCCGGGCGACAATTTGCAGGGCCTTGCGACCGCTTTGCCATCGGACATTATCGCGGCCATTTCGCGAGCGCGGGTGATGCGCGTGATCGCTGGCGCCTCCAGCTTCCTGATGCACCGAGAAAGAGATGCACCCGAATGCGCACGATCAACATTGGCCGCCGATTATTGCCTCACCGGCCATGTTTCGCGTTCGGGAGAAGACTATCTCATTTATGTCGAGCTGACCGACACGAAATCGCTTTCCATCGTCTGGGCTGAAAGTTTTGAAGTGAAGCGCGAGGATGTCCACGATTTGCGGTCGAATATCGTCAGCCAGGTGGTGGCTCAGATTGAACGAAAAGTGCCCATTCACGAGGTCAGTCGGCTGTCGCTGCGCCAACCATCAAGCCTGACGGCCTGGCAAGCGTTTCACATCGGCTCCACTCTTTTGCTCGGTCGTGGCCCCTCCAACATGAAGAAAGCCCGATTGATGTTCGAGCGCGCCACATCAATCGACCCTGGATTTGCCCGAGCGTGGTCAGGGCTTGCCCATACATTTGCGTTTGATGTGATACATCAATCCAGCTCTGATCGGCTTCACGCGAAAAAGAAGCTTATGCAATGCGCCCGGTCCGCCATCGACGCCGATCCTGATGATCCGTCGGCGCATCTCTTTATGGGTCGCGCGGTCTCCATGAACGAGACCAGCGATGATCCGATTGGATGGTTTTCGCAAGCTCTGGAGCTCGCTCCGAGTTACGCGATGGCGCATCAACAACTCGGCTCTATCCTGACATTTGGCGGTGAGAGCGATCAAGCGATGCAGCATTCGATGGCTTCGCTTCGCCTCAATCCGCTTGATCCGGTGCGTTACAGCAATTTTGCAGCGTTAGCGATTGCGAACCTGGGATCCGGGAATTTTGCCAAAGCGGTGGAGTGGGGGCAAAAGGCGGGTCAGGTTCCGTTTGACGATTTGCTTGTACTAGTCACCGGTTTGTGCGCCAATCATTTGGGCAACAAGTCACAAGAAGCGGCCAGGATCGCTTGTCGGATCAAAACGGCGTTTCCCGCTTCGTCGCGCGGCGAGATCCTGACCCGTGAAACTCTTGGGGACCAGCTTATGCCGATGGTTGATGGGATCCTGAGAAGCTACGATATCGACTAGGTGGCACCGCCGCATTCGAAGCAACGCTGTTCGCAACAGGACGCCAGGACCTGATGGTATACGAGTTCGCTGATTTTGTGTTGGATGAAGAGCGCTTCACGTTGACCGACGGGTCCGGCGCGGCGGTCCCGTTACAAACGCGCGCGCTCGAACTGCTTCTTCTGTTGGTGCGCAACGCCGGGTCCACCGTATCGAAGGATACAATTCTTCGTGAGATTTGGGGCCGGGAAAACGTCTCTCGAAGCGCCTTGCCCACACAAGTTCTCAATCTGCGCCGCGCGCTTGGCGATACCGAAGAGCCCTATAAGTTGATCCAGACCGTAACGCGCAAGGGTTTGCGATTCTGCGGTGAGCTAACGCCAGGGCATAAGTCCGAAGAGCTTGCCATCCTCGCGGATGCCGCCGCGCTGCCACAGGACTTCGAATACGCATCGGCAGAGCCGATTGAGTATCATGCGAGCCCATATCTCATTGGTCAGCCAGCACCAAAACCGCAGGTACCGACCACTGCTGAGGCTGCTCCAACACCCACATCCAAATCTCTTCTAAACCAATCGCGTTATGGCATCGCCGCGCTGGTTGCCGCAGTGCTCATCGCAATGGGAATTATCTTTTACGCTTCGCCTTTTGACGAACCGCAGGCAGA
>JBCCKJ010000037.1:0-12554 GCA_039027455.1 Pseudomonadota bacterium
ATGGCGTACAAGTACGCGATCGGTCAGCCGTTCATGCAACCGGACAACTCCCTCAGCTACACGGGCAACTTCCTGCGCATGACCTTCGGCGTGCCCGCCGAAGAGTATGAGGTCATCCCGGCTGTTGAGAAAGCGATGGATCGGATCTTTATCCTCCACGCTGACCACGAACAGAACGCTTCGACGTCGACCGTGCGTTTGGCCGGTTCTTCGGGCGCCAACCCCTTTGCGTGCATCGCCGCAGGTATCGCTTGCCTCTGGGGACCCGCGCACGGCGGCGCCAACGAAGCGGCGCTTAATATGCTCCGCGAGATCGGCACACCAGACAAGATTCCTCATTACATCGAGCGCGCCAAGGACAAGAACGATCCGTTCCGCCTGATGGGCTTTGGCCACCGCGTGTACAAAAACTACGATCCGCGCGCGACCGTCATGCAATCCACCGTGCGTGAGGTGTTTGAGGCTCTCAAGGTCAAAGACCCCGTCTTCGAAACCGCTCTCCAGCTTGAGGAAATCGCGCTCAACGACGATTACTTCAAGGAAAAGAAGCTCTTCCCCAATGTAGACTTCTATTCGGGCATCATCCTTTCGGCGATCGGTTTCCCGACAACGATGTTCACGGCGCTCTTTGCTCTGGCCCGCACCGTGGGCTGGGTTGCGCAGTACAACGAAATGATCGCCGATCCCGGCCAAGTTATCGGCCGACCGCGCCAGCTCTACACCGGCCCGACTCAGCGCGATTACGTGCCTTTAGCTCAGCGCTAAAGCGCAATAGGCTCACTTCTTGGAAGTCCATGACCGATGAAGCTCTTCGCACGCGTCATCGGCATGGCTTTGCTGATATTTGGGACGATGTGGTCGCTTCAGGGTCTTGGCATCCTGATGTGGCCACCCCAAAGCCTAATGTTGGCACAGCGGGAATGGGGACTCTACGGGGCCCTCACTGCAGGGTTCGGCTTGCTAATCCTCGTCATCTCGGGACGCCTCGGCCCTAAGAGCTAGGCCGCTTCAGCTGCCCACCCGGGCAGAGACAGTTCGAACGAGGCCCCCTCTTCTCCAGGATTGGCAACCCTCAAATCACCGCCCATAGCGCGTGCGAGACGCGATGAGATATAAAGGCCGAGGCCAGAACCGCCGTCGTTCTCTCGGCCAAGCCGCTCGAACTTATCGAACACCCGCTCGGCTTGCTCCTCGTCGATACCAGGTCCGTTATCGGAAACCGTGAGGCAGACACGCCCTGCGAGATCTCTCGGCCCCACGCCTATCGTCACCGTGGTGTTTTCAGGCGAGTACGCGATTGCATTACCGATCAAGTTGATGAGGATCTGAAGGACGCGCCGCCCCTCCCCCATCGCAACCGGTGCGTCGGAGCGAATGGGCACCGCTAGCTCAATGTTCTTAGCCCGAGCGCGAACGCCTAGGATACCAGCGGCCCGGCGAGCGACCTCACCAATATCGACCCGTTCGCAGCTTGTGACAAAGTCTGCCGCTTCGACGACTTCAAGGTCCGCAAGATCATCCAACAATGCGCTCAAATGCTGAGCTGCCGCCGACACGTTACCGGCGTACTCGCTATATTCAGGGCGCAACGGACCGGCCAGACGGGCTTTCACCGTTTCAGCGTTGTTGATGATACGCGCAATGGGCTCGCGCAAGACGGGGGTCAACGCGGAGCCAACCAATTGCGTATGGCTCGCTGAACTTGGAACCATTTCCGCTTCACCCTCGTCGCGGCCCAGAGCCTTTTCGGCGACAAGCAAAAGCTCAAACCCGCGCGGCGCTGCGTTTCCGGACCCCGCACCGACCGGAAGAAGGCGGACCCTCCAACGCCGGGTCGAGCCCGGAATCTGCGCTTGTGCGCCGTCGAGCAATCGCCAATGCATCGGTTGGCGGTGCGTGATCCCTTTTACGACCACGTGGTCGGTCCACAAACTTCGGGGCGCCTCCGACGCGGCCTCTTGCAAGGCAAGCGTGTCGGCCGACGAGGCTTGCAGCAGTTGAATGCGCTGCTGCTGATCCAAGCGCGCTACGACTTCGGCGCACGCGCGATCAATCGCGTCCAGCCTCTCGGCCGCGTCGCGCGAATTGGCCTCCGGTAGGCCACGCGTTTGCCAGTTTTCAACCAACAGTTCGCAGCCTTGGCCTTCGGCGCTTTCGAGTGGACGGATACGCGCGTAACCGGAAACCAACTCCTCGCCATCAAACGCGCTGAATTCCCGCGCGATTCGGAGATCCATTCGGCGAGCCTGCTGCACCAGATCGAGCAATTCCGGTATAGCCAGTGTCCCGGGGATAGCGCCGCCGCATCGCACCTGAAGGTCAGCCAAAGCGTCGTCTGCGGTCAACAGACGATCACGTTCGTCGGTGAGGCCGCGAGCGGCCAAAAGGCTGGTCTGCCGCTCCATTAGAGAGATCTTTCAGCCAATCCTAAATTCGAAGCCTCAAGCTGAGACACGCTAAGGAGATCACGCGCTCCTTCGACGCTGAGCCGTCCCACTTTCGTCGATACCCCGACGTTGGGCCCAAAGATGACGAGTTGGCGCTCCACCGCCATGCCTTCCAAGCCCGCGGCTCTGAGGCTTACAGCCATCCTCATGGCCTGATTCTCGTGGCAGGCCAAAATGGCCCGATCACGAGTTTGCCCTGACCGCTGGGCCAAGGCGCTGGCAAACAGAGCAAGACCAGCGTGCTCTATCTCGAGGGCGGCGATGATCCCTGACCGCATAGTGCCGACCAGACGCGCGATAAGCCCAAGTCGCGTTTCCGCTTCGTCGTAGTCCAGCTTGATCGCGCGCATTGCCGCCGAAACTTCAGGCTCGCGATCGACCGGTGTGGCGCGGACCCATATCCGTAAGGCGCGCTCCAACACATCCGCTGGCAGCTCATCGAGCGGGTGTTGCATTCGGCTTTGGGCTTGTAAGAACCGCGATTGGGCGGCCAACGCTTGCATCGCGGTTTCACCGGTTCCGACATCCTGCGAAGCGACAAGCTCTTGCCATAAAGGTGTAAGAACCGGATCGATCGACGCCGCTTGATAAAGACGCTCCGCAAGCAGGGATTCCATCGCCGCCGCGTGCAAGTAAGTCAGGATCGCCGTGTCGGCGGCCAACTGATCCGAGAGTGTATCCAAAGCATCGGCTTGCTCGGTGTCATTCGGGTCTTCGGAAGTGAGCAAGCGGGATGTAAGTTGATGGGCCAGATCATTGAGCATGCCGCGGACCCGAGCCACAATCGCGTCACTCACAAGCGCGTTGCCCGAGTTAGCCAA
This sequence comes from Pseudomonadota bacterium, assembly GCA_039027455.1. Lineage (GTDB taxonomy): Bacteria > Pseudomonadota > Alphaproteobacteria > Sphingomonadales > Sphingomonadaceae > Erythrobacter. The sequence continues at coordinate 3,269 of JBCCKJ010000037.1, forward strand.
CAAATGGCCCAAAACCGGCGCGACACTCGCCAGAGCACGATCAGCGCGCGCAAGCTCTTCGCCTACGATCGCCTCAACTGGGCTCAAATCCTGAGTCACATCAGCGCTCGTCAACGCGCAATCCTTATCCAAACAACCCACACCGGGCATGCAGCAATCCGCCACGCTAGGCGGTAGCATCGCTTGGTTAAAGGCGAGTTAGCCGAGTTTTGTGGATGTAAAGGTGTGCACAGCCGACCATTTGGACCGCAAGAAGCGAGGTTTGTTAGCTGTTAATTCGAGAAACGAGCCAGAACGGTCTCGATATCGCGTATCGAAGCGGGCTCGCCCGGCGCGGATTGCAGGGCTTTCTCAGCTGCGTTGAGCAAATCTTCATCGTTGAAGCTGGCCGCGAGACCCTTTAACCGCATGGCGGCCACATTCCAGTTCCCGTCGCACCGCGAGCGGCGAAGTAGGTCCAGCTGCTTCTCTGCGCTTTCCAAGAAGGCGTCGCGCAGCTCAAGCAGAAGCGCGGGATCATCCCCGGCTGCCGCAGCCAATGTCGCGTCAAGGGCTCCGTTTTCATACGCCATGACGCGCGATTTACAGGATTGAAGGTTAAGGCGGGGTTTATCCAATTCCCGCGTGTGATATGTATGCGGAATGTCACAGAACAATCAGAGCATTCGGGCCGTTGAAGGCGAAACCAGCAAAGCAACCACAGAGGGTAATGAGGACTTTGCGGATTATGTGGTGATCGAAGAGAGCGCCGAAGAGCCCTATTTCGAGGATGTCATTGAATTCGACGAAGACGTGGCCCCTCCTTCCCGCTGGCCGGGGCGCATAATCACCGGGCTGGCCTTAGTGACGGCGCTGGGTTGGACAGGGCTTTACACTTGGGCGATGCAGGATCAGCTCCTTTCGGCGTCTACGGCTGCGCCTACGCAGTGGGTGCGCTGGATTATCGACTGGTCGGTCCCGGTTTTGCTGGTCTGCATGGTTTGGATGCTCGCTATGCGCAGTTCCACCCATCAAGCCAATCGGTTCGCGGCGACCGCCGCCAAGCTTAGCGCGGAAAGCGCCGAGCTGGAAAACAGACTGACTGTCGTAAACCGCGAACTCAGTTTGGCGCGAGAGTTTCTTGCGTCTCAGTCTCGCGATCTCGAAACACTTGGCCGAGTGGCCGCTGAGCGGCTTTCTACCAACGCCGCGGAGCTCCAAGAGCTTGTCACGACGAATGGTAAGCAAGTGGAAGCGATCGGCACTGCCAGCGACACCGCCTTGGCGAATATGACACGGCTCCGCGATGATCTGCCCGTTATCGCCAATTCCGCACGCGACGTGAACAATCATGTGGGCACCACAGGTCGAACCGCGCGCGAACAACTAGACAAGCTGATCGCTGGTTTTGAGCGTCTGAACACCTTTGGCGCCGCGAGCGAGAAGCAAGTCGGTGCGTACGGCCAGCAAGTCGGCGAGACCATGGAACGCTTTGAAGCCCAACTTGGGCGGATCGAGCAAACGCTAGCAACGCGTTTTGCCGCCCTCCAATCGCAAGCCGATGACTATCGCGGATCGATCAGCGAGACCGAAACCGAGGCGCTGGAGGCGATGAATCAACGCATCACCTTGCTCCAGTCGGAAATGCGCGCTGTGTCCGTACGCATGCGCGATGCGGAGGCCGAAGCCCTTACCCATATGCGTCAAAGCAAAGAGGCTTGGGAGCAGGAAGTTGGCGAAATGGTCCAACGCCTTGAGCGGCTTGATCAAGATGCCATGGCGGCTTCGCAATCGCGTATCAAAGAGCTGCACGACGAAGCCGGTCGTTTCGATGATCATCTGCAACAACGCGATGCGAGGTTCATGGAAGAACTGGCCAAGCGCCAGTCCGAATTTGAACATCGCGAAGCGCAGGCCGCGCAGAATCTCTCAAAGAGCCTGACCGCGTTTGACAACCTCCTTTCCGAGAAACGCGAAGCGCATTTGGCAGAGAACGAAAAGATCGTCGCGCAAAGCGAGGATATGGCGGCGCAGTTGGATAAACTGACAGCGATGATTGACCGTGTGGAAGAAGTGGGAGCTTCCGCGCGAATGGCCCTGACCGAGGGCCTCGACGCGCTTGGCGAAAACCTTCAATCGCAACGCGCCGGTCTTACCCAAACGCAGGAAGGGCTTGAGGCCTTGACCGATGCGAGCGTCCGACTGCTTGAGATTATCCAATCGGGTGCAAAGCATAGCCGCGAAGATCTCCCCGCCGCGATTAAGACGGCTTCGGATGAGCTGACCCATCTTGAGGATCGCTCGACCGCATTGAGCGATGCGATGCTCTCCATGGGCCAGAAAGGCGAAGACCTGTCGTCCTATCTGATCAAAACGCAATCCGACATATCCGAAACCGACACATCGATCGAAGCGCTGCAGGCCAAAGTGATCGAAAGCTCGGAGGAAGCGCTATCCAAACTCAATGGTCTGCGCGGTGGGCTGGAACGACTAACCTTGGACAGTGAGGCCTTCGCTGGCGAAACCCAAGACGCGCTCATCGGCGCGATCAGCAAGCTCGAGGAAGCGACGAAGGCAACTACGGCAACTCTCGAAGAGAGCGCGCGCGCGAAGGTAACAGGTCTTGCCGAGGAGCTGAGCAAGGATGCGGTCAGCGCGCTCGAACGCGCGCTGCGATCAGACAGCGCCGAAACCATAGGAAAACTCGAACAGGCTGCTGCGCACGCTTCGGGTGTCGGTCGCGAAGCCACCGTCCAACTGCGCGATCAGCTGGCTCGTGTGCACGAGCTGACCGGCAATCTGGAACAACGCATCAGCCGCGCCAACGAACTCGCAGAAGAAAAGCTCGATAACGATTTTGCGCGGCGCATGGCCCTCATCACCGACAGTCTCAATTCGGCGGCGATCGATATAAGCGGTAGTCTTTCCACCGAAGTTTCGGATTCAGCCTGGGATTCCTATCTCAAAGGCGACCGCGGGATCTTCACGCGGCGCGCCGTTCGGCTTCTCGACGGCGGTGAGGCCAAGGCAATTTCCGGGCTTTATCAGGAAGACGAGACCTTCAAAGCGAATGTCAATCGCTACATCCATGACTTCGAAGCGATGCTGCGCTCAATGCTGTCCACGCGCGACGGAAACGCGCTGAGCGTGACCATTCTTGGATCGGACATGGGCAAGCTCTATGTCGCTTTGGCTCAAAGTATCGAGCGCCTGCGTAAGTAACACCAGGGCCGGTGCTACTTAGATCGCTGAAACTGTTCGGGTTGGGGCAGGATGTCCAAATCCTGCGCGGTGATCCAACCGAACTCGTAATTGAGGACGTAAAGCGCCGTTGCGACGGCGGAGATCACCGTGGCGCGGATGATGAGCGGCCCCGGTCGAAAGTTGGCGGGCGCGCTATCGGCTTGCCCGGGGACTCTCTGAACGCCAGCTTCCTCGGCTGTCTTCACGCCAAACGGCAACAAAACGAACGCGGTCATCACCCAAACCAGAAAATAGATTGCAAGGATCGAGGTCCATTCCATCGTTATTGCGCCGCACCGGGCATGATCACACGCACTTGTGGATTCTTGCCTGACCAACGCCGCGCGGCTCGGCGCGCCGCTAAACGCGCCGCTTCATGCACAGCGCCCGGCGCCTTGGCGTCTTGCCCGCGGAGTTTCCCGATAGCCTTCAGGATGTCTTCCTGCGTTTCTTCAATGAAGTCGGGCAAATCCTCGTCAAGCGGCAAGCCAATGGCCTCAATGATGGGCACCGACCCGCGCGCCAAGACCACGACGACGAGGCCTTCATGAGCCAATCGACGCCGCGAATTCACCGCTTCGCCATCACCGGGCGCTATTATGTCGCCATCGAGCACGAGCCGACCGCTCACCACCGGCGCAATCACACCTGGAGTGCCGGGGGCAAGCTTCACGATCTCACCGTTCTTTTGGAGGATGTTGTTGGGGATCTGACACGACGCGCCCAAGCGCGCCTGCTCGCGCATATGCCGGATCTCACCGTGGACTGGGACCAGCGTTTCAGGTCGAAGCCAGCTGTACAGCGCCTGCAGTTCAGGGCGTCCCGGATGTCCGGACACGTGGATCAAGCTCTGCCGATCCGTGACCATCGTGATGCCTTTGGCGGCCAGTTGGTTCTGCACCTTACCAATCGCGATCTCGTTCCCCGGGATTTGGCGCGAAGAGAACAGCACGACATCTCCGCTGACAAGTTCGAGGGGGTGATTGTCATCCGCAATCCGGCTCAGCGCGGCGCGCGGCTCCCCCTGCCCGCCCGTTGCCAGGATAAGAACTTCGCCGCGCGGCAAGCGCATCGCTGTGTCAAAATCCACTGGCTGGGGAAAGTCAGCAAGATACCCATTATCCTGAGCGACTTCGATGATCCGGTCGAGCGACCGGCCCGCCACGCATATCTGACGTCCGGTTTCCCGAGCCACTTCACCCAGCGTCTGCAAGCGAGCCACGTTGCTAGCAAACGTGGTCACGAGCACGCGTCTGCCCGGATGGCTGGCGATCTCTTCCATCAAGCCCCGGTGAACCGCGCCTTCCGACCCGGACGGACTTGGATTGAACACATTAGTGCTGTCGCACACGAGCGCTAGAACGCCCTCGTCTCCAATCGCGCGAAGCTCTTCCTCAGTGGTCGGTTCACCGATGATGGGTTCTTCGTCGAGCTTCCAGTCGCCGGTGTGAAAAACGCGGCCATAAGGCGTATCGATCAGCAGCGCGTTCCCTTCGGCGATCGAGTGCGCGAGCGGAAGGTAGGTGACAGTGAACGGACCAAGATCGATAGAGCCGTGATCGTCGGGAATAATGTTGAGTTCGACATGGCCAAGCAGACCCGCTTCCTCAAGCTTGCGCGCGACCAGATCCGCGGTGAACGGCGTCGCATAAAGCGGCACGCCCAACTCGCCCGCGAAATACGGGACCGCGCCAATGTGGTCTTCGTGCGCGTGCGTCAGTACAATGCCAAGAAGATCGCTGGTGCGCTCCTCGATAAAATCGAGGTCGGCAAACACAAGATCAACGCCGGGATACTCGCCACCTGAAAAGGTCATGCCGAGGTCGACCATCAGCCATTTGCCATCGCAGCCATAGAGATTGACGTTCATGCCAATCTCGCCAGATCCACCGAGCGCGAGGAAGAGGAGCTCGTTTTCGGGAGTGAAGTCTTTTTTCAAGGGATACGAATTCTTTGTCTGTGTGATCAGCCGCGCTTGGCGGCTTGGTTGGCGAGGATGGCGAGGCCCTCGATTGTAAGGTCCGCATCCACATGATCGAACACATCGGTGGCTTCATCGAACAGGATCGCCAAACCTCCGGTCGCTACCACTTTGGTCGGACGGCCGATTTCGGCCTTCATCCGGTCAATGATGCCTTCCATCATCGCCACATAGCCCCAGAACACACCGATCAGCATCTGATCTTCGGTGTTGCGCCCGATTACGCTGGTGTTTTCCGGCGCTCGGATGGCGATGCGCGGCAGTTTAGCTGTTTTGCCCACGAGAGCGTCGAGCGACAGGTTGATCCCCGGGGCGATCGAGCCACCTTTGTAAGCGCCGTTAAAATCGATCGCTTCAAACTTAGTCGCCGTTCCAAAGTCCACCGCGATGATATCGCCGCCATATTTGTGGTGCGCCGCCAAGATATTGAGCGCGCGATCTGCGCCGAGCGAGCTTGGCTGGTCGACGTCAATCTCAAAACGCCAGCGCGCGTCGCCCTGACCAGCGAAAAGCGGCGTCTTGCCGAAATACTTCTGCGCGAGCACCGTCAGGTTGTGATCCGCGCGAGGGACAACCGAGGCAAAGATGATCTGGGTGATTTCTTCGCGGGCCACGCCTTCGATCTTCAGCAGTTGCAACAGCCACACCGCGTATTCGTCGCCCGTCCGGCGCGGGTCGGTCGCGATACGCCAGCGCGCCTTCAGCGCTGGAATGTCATCTGCGCTGTCTTCAAACAGCGCGAAGACCACATTGGTGTTTCCGACATCGGCCGCCAAAAGCATGGCTGAACTCCCCTAGAGAATGTCACCAGCGCGAATGACACGTTCTGAGCCATCCGCCAAGCGCAGGCGCAAAGCGCCATCGTTTTCGTCTAGTCCAGAGAAAGCGCCTTCCACTCGGCTGCCATCCTGGTCGTGCACGCGGACCTGCGCGCCGGGTGTGTGGATGGAGGCGGCCTGAAACTCGGAAAGGGTCGCCCCCAGGCCGCCTTGCCTCCAAGCGTCCGCTCGGTCGGAAAAGCACTCCGCGAGCGTTTGCCCAAACCACTCAAGCTCGGGCACCGGAATAAAATCGGCCAAAGCGGCGGTTTCGCGATCGGGCAAAGAGGGCGCTCGCGCCAGGTTCACGCCAATGCCTACCACGATATGTCCCTTTACCATTTCCAGCAAAATGCCCGAGAGCTTAGCTCCATTCAGGAGCACATCGTTTGGCCATTTGATTTGCGGTTGAGCCGTTCCGCTCAACGCCATAGACACAGCGTCATAAACCGCCAAAGCGGCGACAAAGCTGAGGCTGGCTGGGGGCGGGTCCTGATCTGCCAGACTAACCAGCGTTGACCCCATGAAGTTGCCGGAGCCATCAAACCATTCGCGGCCTTGGCGCCCTCGTCCGGCAGTCTGCCGCCGCGCGACGAGCCAGTCGCCCTCGCTAAACTCTGATCCCGCGCGAACAGCGTCGGCTACATCCGCGTTGGTGGAACCGGTTTCGTCGACGAAATGGATCAAAACGCAATGAACAGCGAGGCGGCGGCCTTATCAGCCAGATCGCTGAGAGAAGGCGTCAGCAGGTAGCCTAGGGGCGAAATGATCGCAGCGGTCAGGAACAACAGCGCCCAATGGGCCACGCCGCTTTCGCCCTTCACCAAATCGACCGGTTCGTCAAAGAACATCACTTTGACGAACTTGATGTAGTAGAACGCGCCGATAACGCTGGCCGCAATGGCAATCGCCGCGAAGGCCACCAGCCCTGCTTCGACCGTGGCCTGAAAGACGACGAACTTCGAATAAAAGCCGAGCAACGGCGGAATGCCCGCAAGGCTGAACATTAAGAGCAACAAGCCCCACGCGATGGCCGGGCGCGTCACGGCCAAGCCCGCAATATCGCCGAAGGTCTCGTAAAGGTCGCCGCTGTCGCTGCGGAGCATCAGCAATGCGGTGAAGCTGCCAAGGCTCATCGCGACATAGATGAAAAGATAGATCAACATCGAAGCCGCGCCCGCTTCGTTCGCAACGGCCAAGCCAAGCAGGATAAAGCCGATATTGTTGATCGACGAATAGGCGAGCAGGCGTTTCAAATTCTCCTGGCCGATCGCGCCGAGAGCCCCGAAGATGATCGAAGCGAGCGCGGTAAACATCACGATTTGGCGCCAGGCATCCACCTGGCCTCCGAACACATCGAACACAACACGAGCGGTCAGCGACACAGCGGCCACTTTCGGTGCGGTGGCAAAGAACGCTGTCACCGGGGTCGGCGCGCCTTCGTAAACATCGGGCGTCCACATATGGAAGGGCACGGCAGCGATTTTGAACGCGAGGCCGGCCATCACGAAGATCAGGCCAAACAACGCGCCCGTACCGAGCTCACCGGTCAAGCCAGCGCGCACGCCCCCAAAGTCGGTGCCTCCGGTAAAGCCATAGAGCAAGCTCATCCCGTAAAGCAAAATGCCCGACGCCAGCGCGCCCAGAACGAAATACTTGAGACCAGCCTCAGCCGACCGCGTGTCCGCACGCAGGATTGAGGCGAGCACGTACGCCGCAAGCGAATTCAACTCGAGCCCGAGATAGAGCGACATAAAGTTGTTCGCGGAGACCATGATGCTCATGCCCAGCGCGGCGAACAGAACAAGGATTGGGTACTCGGCGCGGAGGCCCTTCTCGGTTCCCGCCGCCTCGCTGTTGAAGAAACCGGGCGCTAGCAGCAAGCAACCAATGGCCGCGAGGTAGATCAGCGCTTTGGAAAACAGCGCGAAGCTGTCAATCTTGAGCAATCCTGAGAACGCCAGCGTGTCTGGTCCGTCGACGCCCGTGTGAAGCCCCGGCACAAGCGTCAGGCCCGAGACGAAGAACGTCAGGGCCGCTGCGTAGGTGATGCCCTTCGCCGCCTTGTCGCCGCCCCATGCGGTAACCAGCAAAAGCACGAGGCCCGCCGCAGTCAGGATCAACTCTGGCGTAACCAGCGTAAAGGAAGTCGCAAAGTCCATCAGTGCGCTCCCTCTTCACCATGCCCTTCAATATAGGGCACCGCGTTCGCCGGTTCCGGGAGCGGCGTGCCGACGGCAAGCTGGCTGTCGCTTTGCGGCCGCGCCGAAGCGATGCGCGCATCAAGCGCGGCGATGTCATCGCGCATCGGAGCAAGGAAACTCTCGGGATAGACCCCCATCCAGATCACAACTGCCGCGATCGGGGCCAACATCGCCCACTCGCGCGCGGAGATGTCAGCCATCGCCTGCGCGTCTTCGTTCTTTTCGGGTCCAAAGGCCACGCGCCGATAGAGGTAAAGCATATACGCTGCGCCCAGAATGATTCCGGTCGTGCAGACCAGAGCCACGGTGGTCGAAATTTGATAGATCCCAGCCAGCGAGAGGAATTCGCCGACGAATCCGCTTGTGCCTGGCAGTCCGATGCTCGCCATGGTGAAGAGCAGGAAAAACAGCGCGTAATACGGCATGTTGTTGCTCAGCGCGCCGTAGCGATAGATCTCGCGCGTGTGCAGACGGTCGTAGATCACGCCGACGCATAGGAAGAGTGCGCCAGAGACGAGGCCGTGGCTCAGCATGATGATGACCGCGCCTTCCAGCCCCTGAACGTTGAACGCGAATAGGCCAACTGTGACAATCGCCATGTGAGCGACGCTCGAATAGGCGATCAGCTTCTTCATGTCCTGCTGCACCAGCGCAACAAGCGAAGTGTAGACCACCGCCACCATCGACAGTGCGAAAACAAGCCACGCAAAGTCGGCGGAGGCCTCCGGAAACATTGGCAGACTGAAGCGCAGGAAACCATAGCCGCCCAGCTTCAACAGCACGCCAGCAAGGATTACCGATCCAGCGGTCGGCGCTTGCACGTGCGCATCGGGCAGCCAGGTGTGGAACGGCCACATCGGCACTTTGACCGCGAAACTCGCAAAGAACGCCAGCCACAGCCACGTCTGCGCGCCCGTTGAGAAGTCATACTGCATCAGAGTTGGGATGTCCGAGGTGCCCGCTTCCGCCACCATCCAGAACATCGCAATGAGCATCAGGACCGACCCGAACAGCGTGTAGAGGAAGAATTTGTAGCTCGCGTAGATCCGGTTGTCGCCGCC
>JBCCKJ010000038.1:0-12480 GCA_039027455.1 Pseudomonadota bacterium
ATCACCAATGAGGATGTCGTGGTGGTCGAACTCCTGAATTACCGCAAAAACGGCACGACATTTTGGAACGCTCTCCATCTGGGCCCGATCTACAATGACACGGGCGAGCTTGTGTACTTCTTCGGGAGCCAGTGGGACGTGTCGGATGTGCGCGCGGCGCGTGCGGAGGAACGCCACGCCAAGGAGATGGCGCGCGAGCTTTCGCACCGCATGAAAAACATGTTCGCGGTGATCTCTGGGATCGTCAACGTGACTGGTCGTGTTCGCGGCATTCAGGGCGAAGCAGCTGAGATCAATTCGCGCATTCAGGCGCTTGGCCGGGCGTATGAGACCACACTGGACGATGCGTCTTCGGGTAGCATTCAGATCGGCGAAGCGATCCGGGCTGTCCTCTTGCCTTATGACCGCGATGGTGAGCGGCTGGAGCTTATTGGCAATGGCGTGCGCATGCCCTTTACGACCATTTCGATTGTCGGACTTATTCTGCACGAACTCGCCGCCAACGCGACAAAGCATGGCGCATGGTCGCAAGACGAAGGCCGGGTCGCTGTCGAGTGGAAAGCGAGCGAGGACGGAGCAGCGCTTGTTATCGTCTGGACAGAGCGTGGCGGACCGCTGCTTGAAAGCGACGCCGTGTCATCCGGGACCGGTACGGCAATCGTGGACCGTCTGCTGGCTACGGGCCGTGGTAGGATTGAGCGCGAATGGACGCCCGAGGGCCTGACCGCGACTATCACTGTGCCTGCGCGCAAGCAGGAATAGCGGTCTATGTCGCACACGATCCTTCTGCTGGAAGATGAGCCCTTGATCCTGATGGATCTGGAATTTGCGGTGGAGGATTGCGGCTGCACAGCTTTGAATGCGGCGACCGCGCAAGAAGCGCTCGATCACCTAGCGAGCGAGCACCAGAGGATAAGCGCCGCTGTGCTCGATGTCTCCTTGGGACGAGGCGATACATGCTTTGCGGTCGCCCGCGAACTGGAGCGGCTTGGTATTCCCTTCATTCTGCATTCGGGAGACCTTGATCGCCACAACGAGACGGTGCGTGATCTGGGAGCGCAATTGATCGCCAAGCCGGCGCCAGCGGACCTCGTGATTGCCACCGCGCTTGCCAACGCGACCGACGGACCGAAAACGCCCGCGCCGTCGCCGGCTAGGTAGACTAGAAGACGCCGGGGTTTTCTTGTTGAACGGCGTTGGGTCGGCTGGGCTGGAGTATTCGACGCCGACTTGCGCTCTGGGTGGTGAGCCCTCCCCCGGAAATGGAGGTGCAGCTTCGCCCCGCCAGAAAATCAAGCGCGGTCGCGATGGAAGCCTCGTTTGGATCGCCAAGCGGGTTCGCGAAATCATCTTCGGCTCGGCAGGTGTTTGGAATGACTTCCGCGAGGCCGTTGAAATATTCGCCATTGCCATCGGCGTTGACGGTCTGGAACGTTACGGCGCGTACGCGAAGATCGCAGCGTTCCAGGTCAAAGCCGAACTGGCCCACCGGTTTGCCCGATGTATTGCTGCCAATAAGGGCTATGCTGTCCATTGCGACATACGGGATCATGGAGTTGGTCACCAATTCGCTCGCCGAAGCGGTGCTGCTGGTCCCGATAAGCGCAATCTTGGTCGGAGAGATCGAGGGAAGCGTGACCGGATCTCCCAGATCGCCACTTTGCGGATCGACGAGCCGCGCTGTCGCTTCAAAAAAGCGGGTTTCGTTTTCGTCCGCTTTGCTTGGCCGCAGTTCGGTGCGGCTGAAAACATTGCCCGTATTAGGACCGCGAAGCAGATCGCCGAGCAGCTCTCCAATGCGCACCAGACCGCCACCATTGTATCGGAAGTCCAGAATAATCTCATCGATCCCTTGGTTGCTGAACTCGGCAAAAGCGTCGACCAATTCCTGGTCGGACGTGTTGACGATGAAAGTGCGCAGGTTGAGGTAGCCGACCCGCTTTCCACCGTCGTTGAGAACAAGCGCGCCATATCGATCCGAGATGGCGTCTAGTTCGAAATCGGATTTTACGACGGACGTTTCGACGACATTTCCACCCGGCTCTGTGAAGCGCAGCGTGCGCTCCAGCCCGGCGGTCGAAGGCCCGAGCGCGTCGATTACCGCACTCGCGCCTCCTGAGGCCATCAGATCCGACACCAGTTGAAGCGATCCCGCCGAGGTGCCGATTGCCAGCAATTCGGAGCCACGGTCCAATCCGGCCGCAAAGCCGTTTCCGTTTTCGAACGCTTCCAAGATGAAGACGCGGTCGTTGTCCGTATCGTAGGCCAAGCGAATGCCAAATCCGGCGGTTGATCCGGAAGCAATCAGCGCGTTCTCCTCAGCGATCGACGTAGCAAATGTGAAGCCCGCGTCGCGCTGTTGCGCACGCGCGGGCGCCACGCGAGCGTTGAGAAAGTCCTGAACGTTGGTGAAGTCGTCAGGGTCCACCGTGGTATCGAGCAGATCAGGAAACAGATACCATTCGTCGAGGACCGCGTCTGCGAAGTCGATTTGCTCGGCCACCGTGCACGACGCGCCCGTTGTGGAAGTTGGTGAAGGCGTGGGTGTGGGCGCTGCGGCGGTTACAGGCGCCGAAGAGCTGCTCCCACCACCACCGCATGCGACCAAAGCGAAGGCGAGCGTTGCTGAGACAATCGTGCGACCAATTGGCATTTAGGGGGAAAGCTCCAAGGAAATCCTAGCGCTAGACCTGCAATAAAGACCTTAACGATTCAATGCGGTGCCCCGCAAATCGCCGCAGATCGCGATTTCTGTGTGGCTTCAAGGCGGCAAAAGGCCCGATTTGTGGGGTGTTTTTCGCGTTTTTCCGCAGGAAACGGTTCAAAAGCGCCCTCGCTACCTCGTGCTTCCCTCTTGATGGCACTAGATTCCAGGCAAATGGAACGATTCAAATCATGACTGGCCTTCCCGACTGGCTGGCTTCTTCCTTGCCGCAGTCCGCGCGCCATTCTGGCCTCGCGATTGCGACGCTGGGCGACAAGCGCACGCTTGAACGCGGTGGTTTCAAGCTCACGAGCCCGGCGTTTGAGGCGGGCGAAGAGCTGGATCCCTGCTTCACGGCCAAAGAAGAAGACGCGGTCGCGCCTCCGCTTGAGTGGACGGCGCCGCCCGCTGGCAGCCAAGAGCTTGTTGTGATCGTGGAAGATGTTACCGACGCTGGCTTGGCTCCGCGCACTCAATGGCTCGTCTGGGGCTTGGCCGGACAGCGTGGGAAGCTGCTTGAGGGTGAAGTGCCTCCTCGCAGCGGGAAAAACGCTCTGGGCAATTCCGAATGGCTTTTGCCCGATCCGCCGGAAGGCGAAACCCGACATTATGTTTTCCAGATCTTCGCGACCGATTTGCCTCTGACACTGATGCCAGGGGCCAGTCGAGAAGACCTCATCGCCTCGATCAAAGGCTTCATTACGGCCTGCGCGGTGCTTTACGCGCCGTTCACAGGCACGCCCGATGAAGACGAAGACTTCGATTTCGACGATGATGACATCGAATAATCTGCCATAGCCAATAAGGGAGAAATAACATGGCAAACGCTCTGCAAAAACCGGTGCAGCTTTCGAGCGAGCTTGAGGCGGTGGTTGGAAAAGGCCCCATGCCGCGCACCGAAGTCACTTCGAAAGTGTGGGCTTACATCAAAGCCAACGGTCTCCAGAAAGAGAGCGACAAGCGCACCATCGTGCCTGACGCCAAGCTGGGTGCTGTCATCGGCAACGATGAAATCAACATGATGAAGATGACTGGCAAGATTTCCAAGCACCTTACCTAAGGCTTGGTGATCCGACACTGAGACGATCAGCGGCGCGAAATTCGATAGGCACCGCGCCGCTGATCGATCTCTTTTCCTTTCCAAGACAGCCGGATTTGGCCGGCTTCAAAGAGAGCGTCGGTCGCATCATGCACACGCTCCATATTCCCCCGCCAATCTCGTTCTGGCCCTGCTAATTGACGGGCGGCCTCGCTGGGGCAAATCGACTTTCCTTCGCCGCGTTCTGACAGCACCTTTAGGATGGCCTGCTGGGCCTCATCGCCTTGGGTCTTCATGGATCAGGCCTTCTTACACTCGCGTCATTTGCCGGGTTCCCAATCCGGATCAGCAAGCGCAAATCCTTCGAAATCAAATCCGGGTACGACGATGCAGGATATGAGCGAATACCCGTGTATGTCCGCGCCGGGTTCCGTCGCTTCGGTGGCTTGCCACGCGCCGGTTGGAACGAGGCCCTGCAGTTCTTCGCCTCGCAGCGGATCTCCTCCCAGCGCCAATTCATGCACCGGCCCCGCGTCGCTTTGCGCGATGCGAAGCTTCAAAGGGTCGCCGCCCTGCCAGATCCACAGTTCTTCCGCGTCAACGGTGTGCCAGTGCGACCGCTCTCCCGCCTTCAAGAGAAACAGGATCGCGGTCCCTCCTGCGCGCCCATCCGCTCGGTCCGGCGCTCTCCATGTTTCGCGATACCACCCGCCCTCAGGGTGAGGCGCCAGGTTCAATTGCTCGATCAACGCGGCTGCGGTATTGCTAGGGGCCAATTCTCACATCTCCTTTTGCCGCTGCTGTATCGGGATCACACTCAATGTTGCAACTCGCCCTACGTTTGAAGTCCATCGCTTTCGTCTCGGCGCTGGCTTTGACCTCACCTTTGGTCGCGCAGGATGGAGCAGGCACAGACTTGGCCGAGCAATTAGAGCTTGAAGGGCCTGCGCCTGATCCCGCCATGGAGGCGGCGCTGGCTGCGCTCGACGTCGCGCCGGTGTTTGACGGGCACAACGATATGCCGCTGCAATTGCGTATCCGGCTCGACAACAAGATCAACCAATTGGATTTTACCGACACAACGCCCGGACAGATTCCCGATCCGCGTGGTCGCCCCATGCACACCGACCTTACCCGTCTTCGCGAAGGCCGAGTGGGCGCTCAATTTTGGGCGATTTATGTTCCCGCCACGCTGCCTGAGCCTGAGGCGGTGAAAATGACTCTTGAACAGATTGATGTCACCAAACGGCTGATCGATCGCTTTTCAGACGAGATGGCTTACGCCGAAACCGCGGACGATGTTGAAAACGCTTTGGCTGAGGGAAAGATCGCGAGCGTGCTGGCGATTGAGGGCGGACACTCCATCGGCTCAGATCTGGGCATCTTGCGCCAGATGTTTGCGCTGGGCATCCGCTATATGACTTTGACCCATATGCTGAACACGCCATGGGCTGACAGCGCGACCGACGATCCGGTTCACGGCGGTCTTTCTGAGTTCGGCAAGGATGTTGTGCGCGAGATGAACCGCATGGGGATGATCGTGGATCTTAGCCATGTGAGCGAAGAAGCCATGATCGACGCCCTACAAGTCACGCGAGCTCCGGTTATTTTCAGCCATTCCGGCGCAAAGGCAGTCAACGGGCACGCCCGCAACGTACCGGACAGCGTCCTCCAGATGCTGCCCGCGAATGGCGGTATGGTTATGGTTGTTGGTCTACCCGGATATTTGAACGAAGAGCGTCGCCAATGGCACTCGCTCTGGCAAGCTGAAAACGCCAGGCTCGAAGCGCTCAATCAAGGACGCCCTGATCTGGTCGAAGCGGGGATGGAGGCGTGGGTCGCCGAGAACCCCGAACCCGCAACACAGGTGAGCCACATGGCCGATCACATTGATCATATTCGCGAAGTGGCCGGCGTCGAAGCGGTTGGGATTGGGGGTGACTTCGACGGTATGCCGTCAGGGCCTGTCGGGTTCGAGGATGTGAGCGGCTATCCCGCCCTGTTCGCTGAACTTGTGCGTCGCGGATATTCGCAGGCTGAGCTGGAGATGATAGCAAACCGCAATGTTTTGCGCGTGCTACGCGATGTCGAGGATTACGCCGCGACACAAGACGGCACTACGCCGATCGAAACGCGAATGGATCAAGCCGAGTAGGTACTCAGCCCCAAAGTGCCGGGATAATCCAAGCCGCGCTCATCGCAAAGATCGCTGCAAACAGCCCGAAAGCCAAAACTCGGCGAACAACGCCGGGCGTCGTGCCCGCTCTGGCGTGATCATCTTCTATGCGAATGGCTTTGTTGGTCTCGTTCATTTTCGCTCTCCCCGCGGAAACACCACCATTACGTAACGTCACGGGGAGGAAAAACGTTCCCTAGTCGCGCAAAAGCTCGTTGATTCCGGTCTTCGATCGAGTCTGGGCGTCGACCGTCTTGACGATCACAGCGCAATAGAGCGAAGGGCCAGGCGAGCCATCGGGAAGCGGCTTGCCGGGCAAGGAACCGGGAACCACCACCGCGTAGGGCGGCACTTCACCCATATGGATCTCACCGGTTGCTCGGTCGACAATCTTGGTCGACGCGCCGAGATAAACCCCCATTGAGAGCACAGCGCCTTCACCCACACGCACACCTTCGGCGACTTCACTGCGCGCGCCGATAAAGGCGTTGTCGCCAATGATAACGGGCTCGGCCTGAAGTGGCTCAAGCACGCCGCCGATCCCCGCGCCGCCGGAGATGTGAACGCCCGAACCAATTTGCGCGCAAGAGCCCACGGTCGCCCACGTGTCCACCATGGTGCCTTCGCCCACATAAGCGCCGATATTGACGAAACTGGGCATCACGACAGCCCCTTTGCCGATGAAGCTGCCTCGGCGAACGATTGCGCCCGGAACAACGCGAAATCCCGCCTCACGAAACCTGTTGTCGCCCCAACCAGCAAATTTGAGCGGCACCTTATCGAACGCCGCTTCCCCGCCCGAACCCGCTTCCATCACTTGGTTGTCTTGCAAGCGGAAGGAAAGCAGCACGGCTTTTTTGAGCCATTGATTGACCTTCCAACCTCCGGCGCCGTCGGGCTCCGCGACGCGGGCTTCGCCGCTGTCGAGAAGCGAGAGCGCTTCGTTCACCGCGTGCCGCACTTCGCTGCCTGGAGTTATGTCGGAACGTTCTTCCCAAGCGGCTTCGATCTGATTGACGAGGGTGTCGGTCATAAACGCTCCATGGTGCGATGTCGCGGCGCTGCTTCGATGCCCGCGCCGGGGGAAAAATATGAGATGACGCGCTGCTAGCGGCGCGATCACGGCGCGGCAAGCGCGAGGGTGCACACTTTGGCAACGAACCTTAGGCTAGGTCGAGGGATGACTTCTTGGCAACGCCCCATGGCCGACTGCGCGCGATCATTTCTAAGCGCTTGTCACCGAAGCGCGTTCGACGTTAGGTTGATGTTTTAGGGGGATAAACGATGGAGCACACGATGCCCGACATCCCCGGTGGTCGCAGTCAGCCTGATAGCGTCAAAATCGCGCTTTTTGATGTCGCGCTGGGCGGACGCGGCGCCCCACCGCGCCCTGACCCGTCCGCGCCGATAAACTGGAAGCCGGTCGTTGCGGCCCTCGCGTGCGCGGCCTTGTCCGCATGTGGAGGAGGCGGTGGCGGCGCGCCGCCTATTACGTCGGTTCCTCCGGCCCCGACACCACCGCCTCCGCCACCGCCTCCTCCCCCACCGCCGCCGGCTCCGGCTGACCCATTCGACACCGCGGAGTTTCGCCGGTCAGATGGCCCTGAATTTCATGGCGCGCAGGTGGCCTGGGAGGATGGCTTCACCGGCACGGGTGAGATCATCGCGGTGATTGACACTGGGATTGACAGCGACAGCCCGGAGTTTGCAGGCCGCATCCACCCCAGTTCGGCGGACGTTGCAGGCAATCGCGGAATTGATCCCGAGGATGACCATGGGACCAATGTTGCGTTGGTCGCCGCAGCGGCGAGAAACAACACGGGCGTTTTGGGAACCGCGTTTGACGCGGATGTTCTGGCCATTCGCGCCGATTTGCCGGGTTCTTGCGGTACCGATACGCCGCAGGATGCAACGCTAGGGTGTGTGTTCTCGGACAACGATATCGCAAGCGGTATCGATCTCGCCATTTCGACCGGTGCGACAGTGATTAACATCAGTTTGGGCGGCGGCGCTGCGAACACGAATTTGCGCGGGGCTCTATCGCGCGCTGCCGACGCAGGGGTCGTAGTCGTCATCTCAGCGGGCAACAATGGTGATGGCTCCGATCCCGATATTCCACCCGATCAGCCCGATCCCTTTGCCGCTGACGCCGTGAATGCTGGCAACGGCAATGTGATCATTGTCGGTTCGGTCGATGAGAATGGAGAATTCTCGGACTTTAGCAATGGGGCCGGAGACTTCGCCTCTTCCTATCTCTCGGCCAGAGGCGAGGCGATCTGCTGCGTTTACGACAACGGTGAAGTGTTTGTTGAAACGATCGGGGATCAGCAATTTGTAACCCTGTTCTCCGGAACAAGCTTTTCCGCTCCGCAGGTGGCTGGGGCGGTCGCCTTGCTGGCGGAAGCGTTTCCAAATCTTGAGGCCACGGAGATCGTCGAGATTCTGCTCAACAGCGCGCGTGATGCGGGCGCTGCAGGTGCAGACGCCGTCTTTGGAGCAGGAATACTCGATATTGCTGCCGCCTTCCGCCCTGCCGGCACCACGACGCTGGCTGGAACGAGCAACACGCTTGGTTTCGCGAGCGATTTTGCACTTGGCTCGGCCGCCATGGGCGACGCGCTTAAATCGGCTAGTCTTTCGACTGTCGTGCTTGATCGATACAACCGAGCCTACGGTGTCGAATTTGGACCCGAGGCCACACAGAACGCCGCTCAAGTGCAACGTTTGCGCGGCGCGGTGGAACGCGGCGCGATCACTCGAAACGCGGCTCGGCCTGGTTTCTCGGCCTCTGTCACGATTGGAGAAGGCGAACGCGCGGCGGGTCTCAATTGGGAGCGCGCGCTGCAATTGACACCCGATGAGGCGCTTGGCGCGCGCGTTTTGGCGGCGCGGGTGGCCGCTCAGGTTGCTCCGGATACGCAGATCGGCGTTGCGCTCCTGCAAGGTGGGAAAGGCTTGGTGAGCCAGCTGCAGGGCGCGCAAGGAAGCGCGTTCTCCATCGCGCCTTTGGCGGGTGGAGATATGGGTTTTACCGACAGCGCCGAGGTGGCGTTTGCGGTGCGCCAACAACTTGGTCAGTGGGGACTGACGGCTTCGGCTGAACGGGGACAAGCGTGGCTCGCGGGAAATCGGGTCGAGCAAGGCAATACGGTCACCGAGCGCGAGCGTCGGCCGACCTCGACTTTCAGCTTGGCCGCCGACCGTCGATTTGGACGGTTCGATGCGAATATCGCGTTAACCGTGCTGAGCGAAACCGAAACAATGCTGGGAGGGCATTTCAATCCCGCACTCGGTTTTCGCGGCGCTGATACGATGTTCCTGGATGGCGGATTTGTGCGCCGTGCGGGCGACTGGCAGTTCAGTGGCGCCGTGCGCTACGGTATCACTCGCCCGCGAGGGTCCGCTCAAATCGCTGCTGGATCAGAACTAACCAGTGATGCGTGGTCGCTTGATGTGTCGCGCGCGAGTGTGTTGGGTCGCGGAGACACGCTGGGGGTGCGGATCAGTCAGCCCTTGCGGGTGAGCGGCGGAGAGCTTGCGTTCGACCTGCCGGTTGCTTTTGACTACGCGACGGAGACGCCGATCCTGGGAAGGCAGAGCCTTTCGCTCTCGCCCGAAGGGCGGGAGATCATGAGTGAACTGGCCTGGGCAACCCCGCTTTTTGGCGGTTTCGCCAGAGCTAGCGCTTTCCATCGCCATCAGCCCGGGCATTTTTCGAACGCTCCGGACGATGTGGGCGGGTTGGTGAGTTTCAATGCCTCGTTCTAGCGCTTACTCCGGCATCCCCGCCGCCAGCGCAAACTCGTAGGCGCGGTCCACCAACGGGTAGACGCGATCGCTCATCTGTTTGGCGTGGGCCGAGGACGCGGTGCCATCGATCACGCGCTTTTTGATGCCTTGCATAATCCCCGCTAGGCGGAACAGGTTGTAAGCGAAGTACCAATCCATCGGCGGCACCGGATATCCTGTGCGCGCGACATAGCGCTCCACCGCTTCTTCGACAGTGGGAATGCCCAATTCGCCCAAGTCGAGGCCGAGCAGCCCTGCGCGTCCGTCGGCGGGCTGGAACCAGTTGAGCATCAGATAGCTGAAGTCGGCAATCGGATCGCCCAGCGTCGAGAGCTCCCAGTCGAGCACTGCAATGATGCGCGGTTCGGTCTTGTGAAAAATCACGTTGTCGAGGCGGTAATCGCCATGGACAACGCTGCTGCCATGCTGCGGCGGAATGGTGCCAGGCAGCCATTCGATCAGCCGCTCCATCTTGGGCATAAGCTCGGTTTCAGAGAGCTTGTACTGCTTGGACCAACGGCCAATCTGACGCGCGCAATAGTCCGTTGGCTTGCCGTAGCTTCCGAGGCCTATTTCCTGCGGATCGTTGAGGTGCATGTCCGCGATCGTATCGATCAGCGCGTTGTAATGCGCGCGGCGTTCGCCGGGTTCGAGGCCAGGCAGCGCGCCGTTCCACAGAGAGCGGCCATCGGCCATGCTCATCACAAAGAATTTGGAACCCAGCACCTCAGGGTCCTCGCACAGGCCATACGTCTTGGGCACCGGAAAGCCGGTGGGATGCAGGCCCGTCATCGCCGCGTATTCGCGGTCCACCGCGTGCGCACTGGGCAGCAATTTGCCGAAGGGCTGACGGCGCAGAACGTAATTCGTTTCCGGCGTCTCGATCTTGTAGGTCGGGTTCGACTGGCCGCCCTTGAATTTGGTGTAGCTGATGGGCCCGGCGAAGCCTTCGACGTTGGCTTCAAACCACGCGGTTAGCGCGTCGAGATCGAGCTTGTCGCGCTCTTCCACCTCGACGGTGCCGACCATTTCCTTGTCGAAATCGATGTCCATTGATGTTCTCTTATGACCCTCTTGGCAAAAGGGGGCGGCGTACAACCGCACACCGCCCCGCTTTTCATCCCGTCCTAGCGGACCTCGTAGTCCTGATGCGGGCTCTTAGCGTGCGACACCCATATCGCCCGAGCTGAACCCGCCATCGTTAGCGGGCGAGCCGACGCCGCCGCGCAGCGCGTTAGCGGTGGGGCCTTCGACCGGCGGATGCTTGGAAATTTCCATGCGAGCGATCGAGCGCGCGTGCACTTCGTCCGGACCATCGGCCAGACGCAGCGTGCGCTGATGGGCGTAGGCGCTGGCGAGGCCGTAGTCTTCCGATACGCCTCCGCCGCCATGGGCCTGGATCGCATCGTCGATGATCTTAAGGGCCATATTGGGCGCCTGAACCTTAATCATCGCGATTTCCTGCTTGGCGCCCTTATTACCGACCTTGTCCATCATGTCGGCGGCTTTGAGGCATAGCAAGCGCGTCATGTCGATATCAATACGGGCGCGCGCGACGCGTTCTTCCCAGACCGAGTGCTTGTAGATCGGCTTACCGAACGCTTCACGCTCTTGGATACGACGGCACATTTTGGCGAGCGCTTCTTCAGCGACGCCGATCGTGCGCATGCAGTGGTGAATGCGGCCCGGCCCGAGGCGCCCTTGCGCAATCTCGAAGCCACGCCCTTCGCCCAGCAGCATGTTGGAAGCGGGGATGCGGACATCCTTCATTTCCACTTCCATGTGGCCGTGAGGCGCGTCATCATATCCGAAGACCGGAAGGTGGCGGATAATGTTCACACCAGGGCTGTCGATCGGCATCAGGACCATCGATTGCTGCGCGTGGCGCTTGGCTTCGAAGTCGGTCTTGCCCATCACGATGGCGATCTTGCAGCGCGGATCGCCCAGACCTGACGACCACCATTTGCGGCCGTTGATCACGTATTCATCGCCATCGCGCTCAATGCGGGTTTCGATGTTGGTTGCATCGGACGAGGCTGTGTAGGGCTCGGTCATGAGAAAGGCGGAGCGGATCTCGCCGTTCATGATCGGGGTCAGCCATTCGTCCTTCTGGGCGCGTGTTCCATAGCGAAAGAAGACTTCCATGTTGCCGGTGTCGGGCGCGGAGCAGTTGAAGACTTCCGAAGCCCAGCCAATGCGACCCATTTCTTCGGCGCACAGAGCGTATTCGAGGTTGGTAAGGCCGGGACCGTCAAATTCGTAGGATTCATCCACGTGGTGGTGGCTGTCGTTGCGCGGCGGCATGAAGAGGTTCCAGATGCCAGCGTCCTTTGCCAGCTTCTTCTTGTCTTCGATGATTTGGATGACTTTCCAGCGGTCGCCCTCGGCGTCCTGCTGCTTGTAGACATCCATGTTGGGGCGGATTTCTTTCTCAATGAAATCACGCACGCGACCGGCCCAATAGGCTTGGCGTTCTGTTGGTTCAAAATCCATGGGGGTGTCCTCTCTCTCGATCCACTGAATTGCTTGCGCGCCTAGGTGGCACAGCGACGGCGCTGCGCCAACCACTCATTTTGCGTGTTTGCGTGATTAGCGCGCAAACGATGTCGCCTAGACGGTTGCCACGGATGAAGTCGTACGCGCCGCAATCCGCGCTTCGTGCTCTTCGCGTGTGATCGGGAAGCGGCCAAGCCAGTAGGCGGCCAGCAGTGCCAACACGATCGTTGCGGCGGCGAAGGTTACAATCATGGTGGTAAGCACGCTCATCGGAAC
>JBCCKJ010000039.1:0-12304 GCA_039027455.1 Pseudomonadota bacterium
CCTGACCAAACACAACGTGTTTGAGATCGCGTTCGAGGTTTTCGAGCGCTTTCTTATCGTCCTTCGACACCGATTTCGGTGGGATACGCGCCATCGTCGCGATCACCTGCTCGATTTCGCGCGCCGTGATCTTCTTCTTGCGACGACTGGGCGGCACCAGCATCTGCATCGCGCCCACTTCGTCGATCACGTCGATGGCCTTATCGGGCAGTTTGCGATCGTTGATATAGCGCGCCGACAGCTCGACCGCGGTCTTGAGCGCGTCGGGCGTGTATTTGACGTTGTGATGCTCTTCAAACGCGCTGCGCAGCCCTTTGAGGATTTTCACGGTGTCGTCGATCGTCGGCTCGTTCACGTCGATCTTCTGGAAACGGCGCAGCAGCGCGCGATCCTTTTCGAAGTGGTTGCGGAACTCCTTGTAGGTGGTCGAACCGATGCAACGGATCGTGCCGCCTGAAAGCGCAGGCTTGAGCAAGTTTGAGGCGTCCATGGCCCCGCCGCTGGTCGCGCCCGCGCCGATCACGGTATGGATTTCGTCAATGAAAAGAACGGCGTGCGGCATGCCTTCCAATTCGGAGACAACCTGCTTCAAGCGCTCTTCAAAATCGCCGCGATAGCGCGTGCCGGCGAGTAGCGCGCCCATGTCGAGCGAGTAAATCACCGCCTCGGCGAGGACTTCAGGCACGTCGCCTTCGACGATTTTGCGCGCCAGACCTTCGGCAATCGCGGTTTTACCCACGCCCGGATCCCCCACATAAAGCGGGTTGTTCTTCGAGCGGCGGCACAGGATCTGGACCGTGCGATCCACCTCGGGACCGCGACCGATCAGCGGATCGACCTTGCCGGCTTCAGCTTTGGCGTTGAGGTTGACCGTGAATTGGTCGAGCGCGGTTTCTTTCTTGCTGTCGCCCTTGGTCTTTTCGCCCGTTTCCTCGGGGCTGTCTTCCTGACCCTGCGGGCTCTTGTTCTCGATCTGCTTGCCGCCCTTGCCGATGCCGTGGCTGATATAGCTCACCGCATCCAAGCGGCTCATATCCTGCTGCTGCAAGAAGTAGACCGCGTAGCTGTCCCGCTCGGAGAACAAAGCGACGAGCACGTTGGCACCGGTCACGGTGTCTTTGCCCGAGGACTGGACATGCAGAATGGCGCGCTGGATCACGCGCTGGAACCCGGCGGTCGGCTGCGGATCGGCGTTCTCTTCGGTCTTGAGCGATTGATATTCGTGGTCGAGATACTGTTTTACCACATCGCCCAACTCGGCGAGGTCGACCCCGCACGCGCCCATCACCTGCGCCGCGTCTTCATCGTCAATCAGCGCGAGCAACAAGTGCTCAAGCGTCGCGTATTCGTGGCGGCGTTCCGACGCGTTGGTCAGCGCGTTGTGCAGGGTGCGTTCGAGATTCTGGGCAAAACTGGGCATCTAAGCGGCCTTATCGGTGTGCGGTGAACGCTCCGCGAACGGGAGCGTGAGGAGAGGTACACAAGTATATGGGGCGTCGGCCCCGGATTGCGAATCTTTCGCGAGGGGCAAACCGTGCGTCACGATTTCGAACCCCCAAACAGCGCGTCCGCTTCGGCTCTGTGTGCCGAGGCTTTGTCTTTATGAGTTTTGACGCGGGTGATTTCCGTTTCGAGCAGAGCCAAGCGGGCGTCCAGTTCGTCCTGCGAATAGGGGCCAAGATCCTCTGTCGCGAGGCGTGAGGCGGCGTCTGCCGACCTGTCTCCTGGGAGACTCGGGCGCTCGTCTTCTTCCATCGCAAACGAACATCCAAGTGGAGGCGCTTGCTGTCAATCCACCACGGGGTTATTCGCGCACGCATTCTTTGCATGGTGTGAATAAAAAGCTGCACACACAGGGAGCTTACACGTCGATGGGGCAAACCAATCATTCGCAGGCCATCCCGGCGACCATGAAGGCCGTAGGGTTTACGGCCCCCGGGGGGCCGGATGTTCTGGCGCTGGAAACGGCGGATGTGCCGACGCTTAAAGACGACGACGTGCTGATCCGTGTCGCCTATGCCGGGGTGAATCGGCCCGACTGCCTGCAGCGCGCGGGCGCCTATCCGCCCCCGCCGGGCGCATCGCCTATTCTGGGCCTCGAAGTCGCTGGCGAAGTTGTCGCCGCCGGGCCCGATGTGCCCCGCGAAATGTTGGGCGCGCGCGTCGCGGCGCTGACACCGGGTGGCGGCTACGCCGAATACTGCACCGCCCCGTGGAAGCATTGCCTGAGCGTGCCGGAAAGTATGGACTTAAAGGCCGCCGCGGCGCTGCCCGAAACGCTGTTCACCGTCTGGCACAACGTGTTTGAACGCGGGCTTGCCAAGGACGGGGAGACCCTGCTGGTCCACGGCGGCACCTCTGGCATTGGGACGATGGCGATCATGCTCGCCAAAGCGTTCGACATCACGGTCATAACCACTTGCGGCGATGAGGCGAAATGCGCCGCGGCGCGCGAGATCGGCGCGGACTTAGCGATCAACTATCGCGAGGCCGATTTTGTCGAGGCGGTCAAAGACTTCACGGGCGGCAAGGGCGTCGATGTCGTGCTCGACATGGTTTCGGGCGATTACGTGCCGCGCAATCTGCAATGCCTCGCCGAAGATGGTCGCCACGTGACGATCGCCGTTCTCGGCGGCGCCAAGGCGGAGCTGTTCATTCCGATGATCATGATGCGGAGGCTGACGTTGACCGGATCGACCCTGCGCCCGCGCTCCGACGTGTTCAAGGCCGCGCTGGCGGACGAAATCGCGGCCAACGCCTGGCCTCTGTTCACCGGCGGCGAGCTTGCCCCGATCATGGACCAGACCTTTCCTTTGGCTGAGGCCGCCGCGGCGCACGCGCGCATGGAAGCGGGCGAGCATATCGGAAAGATCGTGCTCGACGTGGCCGGAGAGGCATGAAGGTGGGCGAGCGTCTGACCCTCCACGAAGATCCGTGTAGCGGCAATTGCTACAAGATTAAGCTAACGGCTGCGCTCCTCGGCCTGCCGCTGGAACTGCGCCAGTACGATATACTGAAAGGCGAGACCCGTACGCCGGAATTCCTCGCCGAAGTGAACGCCAACGGCCGCATTCCGGTGCTTCAGATTGGCGAGGGCGGCGAGGCGCGCTTTCTTCCGGAAAGCAACGCCGCCTGCTGGTATCTCGCCAGCGGTTCATCGCTTATCCCGCAGGATCGCTTTGCTCAGGCGGATACGCTGCGCTGGATGTTCTTCGAGCAATACAACCACGAACCCAACGTCGCGACCTTGCGGTTCTGGATGACCTTTGTCGGCGAAGCGAACCTGAGCGAAGACCAGCGCGCGCAGGTCCCGGCCAAAAGGACCAATGGTGAGGCCGCGCTCAAGCTGTTGGATCGGGAGCTGTCGGATCGCCCGTTCTTGTGCGGAGACGCGGTTACCTTGGCCGATCTGGTGCTGTTCCCATACACCCATGTCGCGCCGCAGGGCGGTCTTTCGCTGGACGGGCTCCCCAACGTGGCCGCGTGGATTGCCCGTATCGAGCGCCTCGAAGGTTTCATTCCGATGACGTGACGGCGGTTTGCGGGCCGCTGGCCGCCATAACTCCGTCACACAGCTGTGGATTTTCGCGAAACCGTCACGCGCTTGTGAATCGGGTGTAACAATACCCTGCCAAGGAGGCGCTCAGGCAAAGAGCGAATTCGAGGCGGTTTCCATGTCCGATTTTATGCTGTCTGATCGTAACGATGGGTTCACGCAGGCCGATTTGGCGGGCGGATCGATCGAAAATTTCCCTTTGAACGAGCCAGAAACCCCCGAGCCCGGAGGCAACAGCCGGGCGCGCTATCGCACCATCTGGATCAGCGACGTGCATCTGGGCACGAAGGGGTGCAACGCTCAGATGTTGATCGACTTCCTCGACAACACCGACAGTGAGACCATGTATCTCGTGGGCGACATTATCGACGGTTGGAGGCTCAAGAAGAAGTTCTATTGGCCCGCCGAGCACAACGATATCGTCTGGCGCATCCTGAAGCGGGCGAAACGCGGCACCCGGATTGTCTATATTCCGGGCAATCACGATGAAATGTTCCGCCAATTCACCGGATTGAACTTTGGCGGCATCGAAATCCGCCGCGCGGCCTTCCACGACACCGCCGATGGCCGCCGCCTTATGGTCTTGCACGGCGATGAGTTTGACGCGGTCATGCTGTCCCAGCGCTGGCTCGCCTTTGTCGGCGATTGGGCGTATATTACAGCCATGAAGCTCAACGTGATCGTCAACGCGGTGCGCAAAGCGTTCAACATGCCGTATTGGTCGCTGTCAAAAGCGGCCAAGCACAAGGTCAAGAACGCGGTTGAGTTCATCGGCAAGTACGAAGAGGTCGTGGCCAAAGCGGCCGGCGAACGCGGCGTGGACGGCGTGGTGTGTGGCCACATCCACACCGCTGAGTTTCGCGCGTTCGAATTCGGCGGAAAGCCCGTCGAATACTGGAACGATGGCGACTGGGTGGAAGGCTGCAACGCGCTGGTCGAACATCACGATGGCCGAATGGAGATCCTCAACTGGCCCGACGTGATTGCGGCGCGCGATAAGAGTGAAGCAAAGGCTCACATGGTGGCGGAAGCCCCGCGGGAAAAAGAGGCCGCGTGATGTCCGTCGGCCTGCCGCATTCCATCGCGATTGTTACCGACGCGTGGCATCCGCAGATGAACGGCGTTGTGCGCACGCTTGCAACCACTTGCGATATCCTGCGCAGCTGGGGGCACGAAGTCTCGGTCATCTCTCCCGACCAGTTCACATCTTTCCCCGCGCCGACCTATCCTGAAATTCGTTTGGCTCTGACATGGCCTGGAGCCACAGGCCGCGCGTTGGCGAAGATCAAACCCGACGCGGTGCATATCGCGACAGAAGGCCCCTTGGGCTTTGCGGCGCGGCGATACTGCATGAACCAGAAAGTGCCGTTCACGACCGCCTATCACACCCAGTTTCCCGACTATTTGTCACGGCGCACCCGCCTACCGGCCAGTGCGTTCTGGCCCTATATCCGCCGTTTCCATCGCCCCGCGCAGCGCGTGATGGTGGCCACCGAAAGCGTTCGCCGCCAACTGCGCGACCAAGGGCTGACAAACCTCATTTCCTGGAGCCGCGGCGTCGACCTTTCGTGCTTCACACCGCATGCGTCCCCGCCGCCCGAGTACGCGAACTTGAAGGGCCCGATCCTGCTTTATGTGGGGCGGGTCGCGGTCGAGAAGAACATCGAGGCTTTTCTCTCCTGCGACTATCCGGGCATCAAGGTCGTTGTTGGCGATGGACCAGCGCGGCCAGCTCTCGAAGCGAAGTTTCCCGACGCCGTTTTCCTCGGCAAGCGTTCGGGCGTGGAATTGGCCGGGTTTTACGCGGGCGCGGATGTGTTTGTCTTCCCAAGCCGAACCGACACGTTCGGCCTTGTCATGATCGAAGCGCTGGCGTGCGGCACACCCGTCGCGGCGTTCCCTGCGCCCGGCCCGCTGGATATTGTGACGGATGAGGTTGGCGCGATCTCACCCAACATCGAACGCGCGATCGACGCGGCGCGCTATTGCGACCGCGAAGCGTGCGCCCAACGCGGCGCCGCTTTCAGCTGGGACAAGGCGACGCGTCAGTTTCTGCACGGGCTGGTGGCCTTGAAGGAAGAGGAAAGCGTGTCGCTGCAGGGCGCGCCCGCGCTCGAATTCTAGGCGCGGCCGAACGCCGAGAACCGATGAAAATGCGCCCCCAACGCTGAAAATCTTGCGAGTCTCTCCGGTTTCGCCTATTCGAGCCTTAGCAGTGGCCGCTCCGATAAGGGGCGGCCCTTATTATTTCTAACGGAGATTTCGCATGGCCAACACTGGGGCCACCAAGGATCAGCCCAAGCCGCTGATGCCGCATGCGACCGCTACATGGCTGGTCGATCACACGGGCCTGAGCTTTGAACAGATCGCCGAGTTTTGCGGCCTGCACATTCTTGAAGTGCAAGCGATGGCGGACGATCTGGCGGGCAGCAAATACACCGGTCGCGATCCCGTGCACGCGGGCGAATTGACCCTCGAAGAGATCGAGAAAGGTCAGGTCGATCCGGAATACGCGCTCAAGATGCACAAGGCGCCGGTCGAAGTGACCCGCACCAAAGGCCCGCGCTACACCCCCGTGTCGAAGCGTCAGGACAAGCCGGATGGTATCGCGTGGATCCTGCGCAACCATCCCGAAGTGTCCGACGCGCAGATTTCCAAGTTGATCGGAACCACGCGCAACACAATCGGCGCGATCCGCGAGCGCTCGCACTGGAACATTCAAAACATCCAGCCCAAGGATCCGGTTACGCTCGGCCTGTGCTCGCAGCGCGAGCTGGATGCGGTTGTCGCGAAAGCGGCGAAGCGCGCTGGTATTGTCGAAGAAGCGCCGGAAGTGTCCGAAGACGCGCGCAGCGACAAGGACAAGCTGATCGAAGAACTGCGCGCCGAGCGCGAGGCCAACGCCAAAGCCGCCGCGGAAGCCGCGCAGGAAGCCGAAGCCGAAGCGTGGCTCGCCGCCAAGCGCGAAGCGGAAGAAGCTGAAGAGGCCGCGCCCGCTATTGAGCCCGAAGATGCATTCGCGGCTCCGGCCCCGGCCCCGGCGACCGAGGCTGAGGAAGAAGAACCCGCGAGCGAGTAAGCCTCTGGCAATCCAAACCACGGAAAGGGCGGCCCT
Organism: Pseudomonadota bacterium; assembly: GCA_039027455.1. GTDB lineage: Bacteria > Pseudomonadota > Alphaproteobacteria > Sphingomonadales > Sphingomonadaceae > Erythrobacter. The sequence continues at coordinate 6,672 of JBCCKJ010000039.1, forward strand.
TGCGCCGCCCTTTTTTGTGCGCGTTATCAATTCTTCATCTCAAAAAGAGCAAAAGCGTTGTAACTGGAATGAGTGCACCGACTTTTGCTTGTGCCGGGAGGAGGGATCATCCATGGCTACTGACATGAATGTAAATAACGCTTCGCCACTCCCGCCGTACCACCATCCGACGCCGTGGACCGCGGAATTTGAGCCGATGGCTCTGCCCGATATGCTTGCGCGCACCGTCGCGCATGACCCCCAGGCCCCCTTTCTCCATTTTCTGGGCCGCACCTATTCCTACGGAGAGATCCAGCAAGATGCGGAGCGTTTCGCCAAGTCTCTGATCACGATGGGCGTTGAGAAGGGCGACCGGATCGGCCTTTTCCTGCCCAACGTGCCGATCTACGCCTCGGCCTATTACGGGGCGATGATGGCGGGCGCGGTGGTCGTCAATTTCTCGCCGCTCTATTCGGTTGAGGAACTCGCGTGGCAAGTGGCTGACAGCGGCACGCGCATGCTGGTCACGCTCGACGTGCCCGAATTGTACGGCACCGCGGCGCAGGTCCTTGCAAGCTCGGATCTGGAGAAACTGATCGTCGGGCGCCTTTCCGGCATGTTGCCGTGGATAAAAGGCACCGCGCTCAAGCTGTTTCGGCGCAAAGGCATTGCCGATGTGGCTTGGGGCGACACCATTCTCGATTGGAGCAATCTCGCCTCCGACGCGGCGCGCGAACTGCCCAAGATCACGCACGAGGATCTGGCGCTTCTCCAATACACCGGCGGCACCACGGGTCGTCCAAAGGGCGCGATGCTGGGCCACAGCCAGCTATCGATGAACGCCCAGCAGGTCGCCGCGCTCAATCCGTTCGACAATCCGCGCGAGGAAGTGCTCATGGGGGCGCTCCCCTTCTTTCATGTCTTCGCCAACACCGCTCTGCTAAACCATGCGATGACGGCAGGCGCATCGATTGCGATGGTCCCGCGCTTCGAAACCAAGCAGGTTTTGCAGACGATCGAGAAATACAAGGCGACCGGCTTTCCGGGCGTGCCGACGATGTTTCAGGCGATGCTGGACCATCCCGATCTGGCCAAGACCGACCTTTCCAGCCTCAAGGTCTGCATTTCCGGCGGAGCGCCGATGCCCGCCGCCGTCCACACCAAATTCGAAGAGGTCACCGGCGTTCGCGTGGTGGAAGGCTATGGCCTCACCGAAAGTTCCGGCGTCGTCTCGGCCAACCCCTACGCAGGCGAGCGAAAGAAAGGCACGATCGGCCAGCTGGTCTCCGGTACCGAGATCGCGTTGCTCGACAAGGAAGACCCATCCAAGCTCGCGCCCGAAGGCGAACCGGGAGAGCTTGCCGTTCACGGCCCTCAGGTGATGCGCGGCTATTGGAACCGCCCCGAAGTCGCCGCCGACGTGTTCGTTACGCGCGGCAACAAGGCCTTCCTTCGCACCGGGGATGTCGCGGTGATGAACGATGATGGCTTCCTCGCCATTGTGGACCGGATCAAGGACATGATTTCGGTCGGCGGGTTCAAGGTGTTCCCCAGTGTAATTGAAGACGTGATCTTGAAGAATGAGGGCGTCAAAGAAGCGCTCGTTATAGGCGTGCCCGAAGACTATCGCGGCGAAGTTCCGCGCGCCTACATCACGCTTCAAGAAGGCGCGTCCGATACAGCCGATACGCTCAAGGACTGGCTTAACGACCGGATCGGAAAGCACGAGCGGGTGGACGAAGTTGTCATCCGCGACGAACTGCCCAAGACGATGATCGGCAAGCTTGATCGCAAGGCGCTGCGCGCCGAAGTGCTCTAAACACCAACCTCCAAAAGAAAACGCCGCGCAGTCCAGTCGGAGAGCGCGGCGTGAAAAATCAAAATGCGGCGGCTTAAGTCGCCATTTGCAGCTTGCCCTGCTCAGCCGAAGGCTTGGGCGCATCGGCGGGCTTTGGCGCAGTGGCGGAGGCCGTCGGGGTGGAGCGCTGCGTGTTGGGCGAGAAGCGGCCTTCGACCTGCGCGCCCTGCTCGATGGTCAGCGCGTCGTAATGCACATCGCCATCAATCACGGCGCTCTTCAGGATCGTCAGTTCACGCGCGGTGATCGACCCTTCCACCTTGCCGGAGAGCCGCGCGGTTTCCGCGACGACCGATCCGCTGATGCGGCTGTCGGTGCCTTGTACCAGGCTCGCGCATTTGATGTCGCCTTCGATCGTGCCGTCAACATGAAGATCCACCGAGGCGCTGACATCGCCCTTGATGGAAACGTCCGTTCCGATGACGGAAAAGGTAGAATTTGCGTTGCCGGACATGGATTTTCCTTGAGGCTGGGGGTTAGCGGCTGGTCGGGGTGGCTGCACGGGCTGGTTCGGCTCCGCGCGCTTCTTTGAGAACATCGGAGGCAGTCTCCAGGAAGGGGCGCGGATTGACCGCGCGCTTGTTGATACGCACTTCAAAGTGCAGGTGCGGGCCCGTCGAACGCCCCGTGTTGCCGAGGCCCGCGATGGTCTCACCGGTTTCGACATGATCCCCCACGGTCACATCGTAGCGAGAAAGGTGCGCGTAGCGGGTCATAATCCCGTTGCCATGCGCCACGTCGACTGTCTTTCCGTACCCGGATTTCCAGCCAACGAACGTAATATCCCCTTCAGCGGCGGCGTAGATCGGGGAACCAATCGGACCGCCGTAATCGATACCGCGGTGCATCGCGCTGCGTCCCGTAATCGGGTCGCGACGATAACCGAAGGGCGACGTAACGCGGCCATCGGGTGTCGGGACCACTTGCGGCACACCATTTAGGGCGCGCTCGAGTGCGGACATGCGTGCCAAGCTAAGGCCGAGGCGTTCAAAGCGCGGATCAAGATCGCCGTCTGCTGACGTGGAAAGCAATTCCAACGGACCACCCATCGCTGATCGGTCGATGCGCAGCGCCATCTTTTTGGGATCGAGGTTCAGTTTGCGCATGGCGAGTTCCGCCCTGCGCGCGCGCCAATCGGCGTAGCGCGTCATGTTTTCCACGAAAGCGATCTGTCGCGCTTCGATTTCCGCAAGACCACGAGCCTTCGGGAAAAGTTCGCCAATCTTTTCGACCGTTTCCCCGGCTTCCTCTGTGCTGTCGGTCACGTTGATGCCTGACGCGCGAATCTCCTCCGGAAGCATTTCCTGCATATCGTCGAGGAATTCCTGCCGCGCGTTCAAATCTTCGACCACCCGCTCCAGATCGCTGCCATAGGCTTCGATCCGTTCCTGCGTCGTCGCGATCCGGGCTTTCTCTTGCTCGAACGAAGCGAGGCTGGCTTCGGCGCGATACTGGTTCCAAGCCATCGCGACGAGCGAGAGCGCCCAGCCTACGGCCACTGCAGCGGCAACTCCGGCGGCTGTCATTTGCAGCCGTGATGAGATTTTGATGAAGCGGACTTGGCCGTCCGAGCGCATAAAAAACTCACGCTCCGGAAACCAGCCACGCACCCGCTCGGATACGTTAGACAGGCTCAAAGAGCGTGATGGCGTACTATTTGACAAAGCGGCCCCGTGCTTTTGTGTCTTTTGTTGCTAACATCGCTATCAATGCAATGGTTAAGGGTCGATTGACGTGCCCATACGAACCGTCGAAGCGAACTGAATTCACGATGAACGGTTTAACGCGCTTCAAGAATCCACAAGCCGCCACATCAAAGTCGCGAAATGACCTCGAAAGCGGCCTCATTCATTCGGCCTTCCGCTGTTTCTCTTCAGGATCGATTCGAGCGCACGGCGCCTCCTGACAGCGTGAACCGGCGCTGCTATGCCACTGTCTTATGGTGTTTTGCCGTTTTCAACGGGGCGCTTTGCCCATTCCTTCAGGGGTGAGAGTGCGCTAGGCGCACCCCTCTTTCTCGCAAAACGCGCTTCATGACTCACATTCCGCGACGCATTGGCCTTCTTGGCGGCAGTTTTAATCCCGCGCATGGCGGGCACCGCCGGATCACCCAGTTCACGATCGACGCGCTGGGACTGGATCAGGCGTGGTGGCTGGTCTCGCCCGGCAATCCTCTCAAACCCAGCGACGACATGGCCAGCCTTCGCGCGCGGCTGAAATCGGCGCAGGCCCAATCCCGGCGGGCCCGGATCGTGCCGACCGCGATCGAACTTGAGCTCGACACACGCTACACTGTGGAAACTTTGGCCAAGCTCAAACGGCGCTATCCCAGCCGCGAATTTGTGTGGCTTATGGGGGCAGACAACCTTGCGCAATTTCATTTGTGGAAGGGGTGGAGGGCGATTGCGCGCGCTATGCCGATTGCAGTCATCGCGCGCCCGGGTTATAACGCGGATGCCATGACGAGCCCCGCCATGGCCTGGCTCAGGCGCTACTCGGTGTCTGCGGCCGGTTTTCGGAAACGGGGGCAATGGAGCGCACCGGCCCTGGTGTTTTTGCGTTTCGATCCAGATCACCGCTCGGCCACGGCTATCCGCCGTGCCAACGCCGAATGGGCGAAGGATTTGCTCGCAGAATCACAGCGGGATGGCCACGGCGCCGCGCCGAGAGATCGGCTCACTTTTCGCCGCATAGAGGGATGGGAAGACGCATGAGGCCACACGCCTTTGGCTTATCTCTCTTGTCCCGAACCGGACGCTTCCTACCTACTTGCCTCGAAATCTGGAGAAAATGGCTTGTCCCAAACACAAGCAAACTCGGCCGCGCCTTTGCGCGCGGCCACAACGGTACCACCTGCGATGCCCGCTGATCTGAGCGATGAACTGCACGATCTCGTGCTGAGCCAGCTCGACGATGATCAGGCGATGGAGGTCGTATCGATCCCACTCGAAGGGAAAAGCTCGGTCGCGGACTATATGGTCATCGCGAGCGGGCGCTCAACGCGTCAGGTCGCCGCGATGGCGCAGAAACTGGCCGAGCGTGTGAAGCAGGCGGGCCATGGCCCGGCGCGGGTCGAAGGTCTGCCAGCGGCGGATTGGGTCCTGATCGACGCGGGCGACGTGGTGGTCCACCTCTTCCGTCCCGAGGTGCGCAGCTTTTACAACCTTGAACGCATGTGGTCGTTTGAGGGCGGGGAAGCGCAAGCGTCTTAGTTTTGTCGCTCGCCCATCCGGGCGAGCGTCCTCGGTGCTGTTCCCTCCGCCCAATCTTGGGCTGCGGGGCACCTGCGGGCGGCCGGTCGGCCTTGCGGTTCGCTTTCGCGAACCGTCCCCAGAGCCACCTTGGCTAGTTTGCGCAGCTTCGAAATCTATGATTTCGCAAGCACAACTGTGCGCCCGCAGGGGTCCGCAGGGGAAGATTCCCCGGAGGACGTCTAGCGAGGACGATCGCCCGGATGGGCGATCAAGAAACAAAAACTCTAACCGCAAGGACCCACTCTTATCCTCCTTCACATCATCGCCCGCGGAAAAATCGCTCGCTCGCCTGAGGCGGAGCTGGTTGCGCGCTATGAAAAGCGGCTGACGTGGCCGGTGAAGCTCACCGAATTGCCTGAAACCGGCGGGCGTGTTCCTGATCCGCAGACCCCGTTCAAGACCGTGCTTCTTGACGAGAAGGGCAAGGCCATGGGGTCTGAAGATTTCGCGCATTTATTGGGCCGGTGGCGCGATGATGGTGTGCGCGAGGCGCGCTTTGCGCTCGGCGCGGCGGACGGCCATTCGCCCGAGGATCGTGCGTC
>JBCCKJ010000040.1:0-12286 GCA_039027455.1 Pseudomonadota bacterium
AAATCAAAGCGCAATGAGCGCGATTTGACGGCCATAGTTCGGCTCACCCGCGGATGAAGCTCTGCGATACGAATGATAACGCGCAGGGAGTGGGAAAGTATCCCGGCCAAGGTCGTGAATTTTATGAACCTCAGACAACGAGATCTGGGCCGCCACATATCCAGGCAGATCGAAGCGCCAACGGGGGGTGCCTGCGCGTTTCGGAGCGGGCTCGAAGTGGACATCATCCGCCGGTGTGAAATGCTCACGAAAAGGGGCGTCAACCTCGTAACTGGCTTGCGCAATAGTTGGGCCGATCGCCGCCGCAATGCGAGATCGCTTGGCCCCAAGTCTCTCCATCTCCGCGATCGTGTTTTCCAGAACACCACCTTGCGCGCCGCGCCATCCGGCGTGCGCGGCCCCGATGACGCGCGCCTCGCAATCGGCAAAGAGCACGGGCGCGCAGTCTGCGGTGACGACGCCCAGTGCCACCCCCGGTCGATCTGTAACAACAGCGTCTGCAACGGGGCGACCTTCGGGCACGTCATCCCAGGCTTCGGTGACGCAGACGACGTCAGGCGAATGGACCTGGTGGGGCGTCACAACTCGCGAGCCCGTTAGAATCGCGTCCGCCGCTGCGGCGCGCGTGGCCTTTACGGTCTCCGGGGCGCCGGGCCCACCAAAGCCGAACTGGTGAGCGCCCCCGCCCGATCCAAAGAAACCGTGCGCCACTCCGTCAAGAGCTGGAGACCGTTCAATATCGAACTGGGGCGACACAGCGTCAGCCTTCGAGGCTCCGGGTGACTTGTTCGAAGGTGTCGCGCGAAAGCCCTTCGGCCGCGGCGATCCGATCCAACTCAGCCTTCATCAGCGCCGCGCGGCCCGGCTCGATCCGGCGCCAGCGGCCCAAAGGCGATACAAAGCGCGCCGCTGTCTGCGGATTGATCGGATCGAGTTGGAGGATGACATCCGCGATCATGCGGTAGCCCGATCCATCCTCAGCGTGAAAACCCTGCGGGTTGCCAGCAAACGCCATGTACAAAGAGCGCACGCGATTGGGGTTCGACATGGTGAAGTCCGCGTGTTCGGCGAGAGCGCGCACATGGTCGATAACCTCGGGATGGAGCGACAGCGCCTGGAGCGTGAACCACTTGTCGACCACCAGCGCGTTGTCCTGATACCGCTCGTAAAAGGCCTTGAGCCGATCCTCGCGCAGCGGCGTCTCGAGGCCGCACAGCACCATCAGCGCGCCCTGACGATCGGTCATATTGTCGGCTTCATCGAATTGGCGAGCCGCCATCGTCGCGGCCGTTTCAGGCTCGCCCGCGGCCATGAGCGCGAGCGCTTGCGTCGCCACTTTGCGCGCGCCAACCCCTGCTTGGTCATCGAACGGCACCGCATCACAGCGAGCGTATACGCTTTCAAGCTCGCGTTTAAGAGTGACCGCCATCGCGGCCTTGAGCTGTTCGCGTTCGCGATGAATGGCGCCCGGATCCGCTTTACGATCCCCCGTCGCCATCGCCTCGAAAAGGTAGGTCTCGCTCGGCAGACTCATCAGTTCGCCGCGCATATTATCGTCAAGCGCTTCGTCCGTCAGGATCGCGCGCATCGCGTCGCTGATCGCGGTTTTGCCAGCGGCGCGCTCGCTTTCGTCAAGCTCACCGCTCGCCGCCGCCACGAGGTGCTTCACGCTGAGCTCTTGCATCGCTTCGTAGCGCGCAAACGCGTCGTCATCGCTTGCTGCAAGGAAAGCGAGATCGTCGCGGCTGAGATCCCGTTCAATCACGACCGGGGCCGTAAACCCGCGATTGATCGAAACCACGGGATCGTCGCCCACCATGGGCAATTTGAACGCGCCTTCGGTGTCGCTAAGCACGATCAGCTCTTCCGCGCCCAACGCGCCGGTTGCGCGCGAATGGACTGCCACGCGCAAAGGAATCGGCATCGGCGACTTGTCGGCCTGCCCCGGCGTATCAGGCACGCTTTGCCGCAAGTTCAGGATCAGCGTGTCACCATCAACGATCTGCTCGACCGAAACGCGCGGCGTGCCGGCCTGCCGATACCAAAGGCGGAATTGCTGCAGATCGAGCCCAGCGCCGTCTTCGATAGCCGTGATGAAGTCTTCGCAGGTCGCCGCCTCGCCATCGTGGCGATCAAAATAGAGATCGGTGCCAGCGCGGAATTTTGCGATCCCCGCCATCGAACGCATCATGCGGATGACTTCAGCACCCTTGTTGTAGACTGTGGCGGTATAGAAATTGCTGATCTCGCGGAAGCTGTCCGGGCGGATCGGGTGCGCCAGCGGGCCCGCGTCTTCGGGGAATTGCGCTGCACGCAGGATGCGCACATCCTCGATCCGCTTGACCGCTTCCCCGCGCATATCCTGGCTGAACAATTGGTCGCGCAGCACCGTGAAGCCCTCTTTGAGGCTTAGCTGGAACCAGTCCTGACAGGTGATACGGTTGCCCGACCAGTTGTGAAAATATTCATGCGCGATCACGCCTTCGACCGCGTCAAAGTCCGCGTCGGTCGCGGTGTCGGTGTCAGCGAGCACGTACTTCGTGTTGAAGACGTTGAGCCCCTTGTTCTCCATCGCGCCCATGTTGAAATCGGAAACGGCGACGATGTTGTAGAGGTCCAAATCGTATTCGCGTCCGAACACCTCTTCGTCCCACTTCATGGAACGGTGCAGTGATTGCAGCGCGTGGTCGGTGCGATCAATGTCTTCTTCGCGTACCCAGATATTGCACTCGACCTCACGGCCAGAGCGCGTGGTGAACGGGCCGGAATGCGCGACGAGATCGCCCGCGACGAGCGCAAAGAGGTAAGACGGCTTGGGCCACGGATCGTGCCATTCGGCGAAGTGGCGACCGCCGCCCAGATCGCCATTCGCGGTGTTGTTGCCGTTGCAAAGCAGGATGGGGAACTGGTCCTTCGGGCCTTCCATCCGCACGCTGTATGTCGACAAGACATCTGGGCGATCGGGGAAGAACGTGATCCGGCGAAAGCCCTCGGCTTCGCATTGCGTGCACAACATCCCGTTCGAGGCATAGAGCCCCATCAGCGCGGTGTTTTGGTCGGGCGCGATTTCGGTGGTAATCGATACTTCATGGGCCTCGCCGGGCAGCGTGACCACAAGGTCGGGCCCATCCATAGTCCAATTCTCAGAAAGCGCTCCATCGACCACGACGCTGAGCGCGCTCAAGCCATCGCCGTTCAAGCGCAACTCTTGGCTTGGCTCCGCCTTGGCGTTTCGCTCCACCTTTAGCGTCGAAACGGCGGTGGTTTTCTCAACCCCCAGATCAAAAGCCAGTTTCGTCTCCGGGACCGTCCAAGCAAAAGGCGCGTAATCCTCGCGCCGGATCACGGGCGGCTCGGCCGGAGTGGGGGTGTCGGTCGCGGCGATAGGGTCTGATGCAATATCCATGACGCACGATTTAAATTGATTCTGCGCTTCGTCTAGCGGCACACCCTCGTGTTATGTCTCAATTGCTCATTTTTGGCCTAGGCTACACGGCAAAACGCATAAGAGTGGCGATGGAAGCGCGCGGATGGACGGTCTCGGCCACAGGTAGCGCGGGCGATCTCGACTTTGGCGATTCGCCAGCCGTTCGCGCCGCAATTGGGAGCGCCACGCATATTCTTTCCAGCGTCCCGCCAGACCGGAAGACCGGCCGCGATCCCGTGCTGGACGCCTATGGCGACGCTTTGAAAGGGGGCGAACTCTACTATCTTTCCTCCACCGGAGTGTATGGCGATGCTGGCGGCGCTTGGGTCGATGAGAGCACACCCAACGTCGCAGAAACAGGCGCCGGACGCCGCAACGCGCGGGCTGAGGCCGACAAGGCGTGGCTTGAACTCGGCGCGCGCAGCTTTCGCCTACCGGGTATATATGGGCCGGGGCGAAGCGCTTTAGACCGGGTGAAGGACGGACGCGCGCGGCGGATTGCTCTGCCGGGGCAGGTCTTCAGCCGCGTTCATGTTGATGACATTGTGAGCGGAGTGGTGGCGGCGATGGTCCAGAACGCGCCCAAGGGTGCGTACAATCTGGGCGACGATCTCCCCGCCAGCGGAAATGCGGTTACCGAGCACGCTTGCGCGCTCCTAGGAATTGAGCCGCCGCCTTTGGAAAGCCTAGAAGAGGCGAACCTCTCCGAAATGGCGCGCGGATTTTACGCCGAGAACCGCCGGGTAGCCAACGGCAAGGCGAAGCGGGTGCTGGGCTGGGCTCCCCGATACCCGACCTATTTTGAAGGGCTGTCAGCGCTGCTTTGAGCGAAGGGCCAAGACCATTCCAACGACCGCCAGGCCCATCCCGCTCGCGGTCAGCCACGTCCAGCGATAGTCCTCGAACAGCGTCGAAAGCAGCATCGCGACCGAGATTGTGAGGATTGAATTGTACGCAGTGCGACCTGCGCCGATCTCGCGCACCAAATTGTAGTGCAGCGGGAAGGTGACGACCGATCCGATTAAGGCCAGATAGACAATGCCCGCCCAGTATTCCGGCGCGGTCGGCAGCGGCGGCGGTCCAGCGGTGAGCGCAGCGAAGCCCAGATCAAATGTCGTGCCGTACAGCATCGCCCACGCGAGCAAGCTGACCATAGGCACCGCGCGCCCGGTCGGATTGGCCTGCACCACATTCGCAAACGAAGCCGCGAGAATCCCGAACATCGCCAAAACGATACCAAGCGCAACATTACCACCAACAACGCCCGCGTTGGGGTTGGCCTGCCATTCGTGGAACAGCAGAAAAGACACGCCGACAATGGCAATTGCGCTCCCTAAGACAAATCCGCCATGCGCGCGCTCGCCCAAAAACGCACGTGCCAAAAGCGCGTTGGGCACCATCAACAGACCGAACATCATCGCCACGATGCCCGACGTCACGTAGAGTTCAGCGTGATAGACGAACAGGAAGTTGCCGCTGAATTGGAAGATTCCGACGATGGCCGCGAGCCGATGTTCGGGGCCGGTCAACTTGAGGCGGCGCTTCATCAAGGCGGCCACCGCAAACAGCGCGGGGGTGGCCAACAAAAAGCGATAAAAGACCGACCACGCGGCAGGCACGCCTCCGATCTGGCCTGTAATCACCAGCCAGGTCGATCCCCAGATCGAACCCGTCAAAAGAAAGGGCAGGATGACACGCAGCCGCATCATCCCCGGATGACCCTCAGTCATAAAGCCGCGATGGCCTTGCCCAAAGCGCTCGCGTCGTCATCCTTGGTGTTCCAAGCGGAAACAAACCGGGCGGCGTCTTCGCCCCAATCGTAGAACTCAAAACCTTGCGAACGCAGCGTCTCGCGCTCAGCGTCCGAGAGCCGCACGAACAGCTCATTCGCTTCGACCGGGTGCATCAACCGCCGGTCACAGCCGCTGGCTATTTCCCGCGCCGCCGCGTTGGCGTGCCGGGCGTTCGCCAACCACACGTCGCCATCAAGCATGCCGAGAATTTGCGCAGCCAGATAGCGCCCCTTGCACTGCAAATGCCCGGCGCGCTTGCGCCGGTAACGGACGTGATTGGCCGCCTCGCGATCAAAGAGGATCACGGCTTCGGCGTTCATTCCGCCATTCTTGATGAAGCCAAAGGCAAGACTGTCGACCCCGCCAGCCGCTGCGCGCGCGGCCTCTTGGGCGCTGCCGCCCAGAAACGCAGCGGAGTTCGCAAAACGCGCACCGTCCATATGAAGGCCAAGGCGCCGATCTTTCGAAAACTCGGCAAGAGCTCCAAGTTCTGCAGGCGTGTAGCTTCGCCCATATTCACTCGCCTGCGTGATCGCGAGCGCGTGCGGCTGGACCTGATGCACATCGTCGCGGATGGGATCGATCACCGCCGCGATATCGTCCGGCGTCAACTTCGCGCCATCGCCTTGCGCGTGGATGAGCTTTGCGCCGTGCAGGTAGAAACCGGGCGCGCCGCCCTCGTCGACTTCGATATGCGCCTCTTCGTGGCAGACGACACCGCCATGGGGCGCGCACATAGTTGCAAGCGCCAGACAGTTAGCCGCCGTGCCCGTCGCCACCCATAGAGCGGCGCATTCCCGACCAAACATATCGGTGAACCGCAAGTCCAGTTCAGCTGACAGCGCGTCGCCATCATAAGGGTTATCCGCCTGATCGGCCGCGCGCATAGCCTCCCACACAGCGGGGTGGACAGCGGCGGCGTTGTCGGAGAGGAACTTGGTCATGCTGCCCACGCCTCTAACGGTGCGGCGGGCGTTGGCAAGATAGGAGAAGAGCGAAATGGCAAGCGACGACACGGTCACGATCACGCACGAGGCGCGCGGAGAAGGGGGCCGATATCTCGCGCGTGTCGAAGGCGAAGCGCACAAAGGCCATTTGGATTGGGAGCCCACCGATCGCGCAAACGTGCGTATCGCCACTCATACAATCGTGCCACCCGAAATCGGCGGACGCGGCGTCGCGGGGAAACTGGTGGACCAACTGATCGCCGACGCGCGCCAGCAGGATTTTCGGATTGTTGCGCAATGCTCGTATGTCGCCAGCAAATTTGATCAAAACCCGGATTGGGCGGATCTGAGAGCTTAGGCCGCTTCGGGCAATCGCTGGCTTTCCAGCTGCGAAAAATCGGTTTGCGCGATGGTTTCCAAGACCTGCGCCCTGACGGCCCAAGCGCGTTCAAGCGGTATTCCCGGGATCGCCATCTCGCCGCCCGCCATACCCAATTCCAACGTTGCGTAACCAAACCGACGTGCAAACGGGCCCTGCGCGATTTCAACCGAGTGGAGCTTTACCCGCGTAGCCATCCGCATCGTTGGCGCAAGAATTCCGTTCACCGCAACGATCTGACTGTCGTCGAGGGCGTGCCGCTTGAAACGCCACGACACAAAACCGACGAGCGCGTCGAGCGCCCCCAAAACGAGCGGAATAGCGACCGCGACGCGGACCCACTCGGGCGAATAGACCGCCGTGATCAAGCCAGCGACAATCGCGGCAAAACCGAACAAGAGCGCGTCGATCGCTATAGAGACGTTGCGATAGGCGACTTGCGCGCGGTGCCACTCCGCTTTCTCGTCCGGCAGATGGAAGCCCGCTGCCTCAACGATCGGGTCGAGCTCATCCATTTGCGCGAACGGGGCCACAACATGGCTGGCGGCGCCCGCGTCTTGCGCAAGGCTTACAAAGCGCAGGCTATGCCAGCCAAAGCGGTAGCGGATAAACCGCGTGCCGATGGTGAGACCTTGCACCCGGTGCGCGGGCATGACGACATCGGTGCGCGTAAAGAGACCCCGACGTCGGCGGAATCCGCGCGCCGTGCGTTCAAGCAAGAAGCCCCATTCGCGGGCAAACGTGCGGGACTGACCAGTGCCAAATCCAATCAACGCGACAGCAATGAGGCCAAGGATCGCGCCTGTGGCTTGCGCGTAGGCGCCCAATTCGAGCCACCACCCGCCCTGCTCCTCCGCGAGCGAGCGCCAAAAACTGACATCCCAGACCTCGAAATCGAGGAAATTGTCGAGATATTGGGTCAGACCAGCGAGAACCGCGAAAACCGCAAGACTGAATTCGAACGATCCGAAAACAAACAAGCGGCGCGGATCCATACGGAAGAGAACGGTGCCATGTTCTGCGGCGTCGCCTGCCGCCGCGATCTCGCCCAAACTCGACATTTGCGAGCGCGAGGCTTCCTCGTCACGGCGCTCGCGCACCAGCCGCCGCAATTCCTCGCCCTGCGCCTGCGACAGATAGGCCAGAGAAAGCTCCTCAGCGCCGCCCGCACCGGTTTCGAACTTCACCGAAACCAGCCCCAGCAGCCGCGCCAAGAGTTTCTGTTCAAGGCTAACATCTTGAATCCGCTCATAAGGAACGGAAGAGGCTGTGCGACTGAGTATCCCGCTTTCCACCCGAATGTCTTGTTCGCCGATGGTGAAAGTGCGCCGGGTCCAACGCAGGTAGGCAAGGCCTAGCGAACTGGCGATGATGGCGAGCCCTCCAAGCCCAAAGATCCACTGCGCCATCGGGCCTTCGCGCAGGGTGAAAATCGCAATGACCAGCGGAAAGACGAGCTGTCGCAGCGTGCCAACCGCGTGGATCAACAGGCCGATTGGCTTGGTGCGGTGAGCTACGCCGGGTGTAAGAAGCGGCGCTTCGGTCACACAGTGTCCCGTTTGATCCGGGCGCGGATATCTTCGCGGATGTCACGTGCCAAATCCTCCTGGAGGCCCGGCAAAGTCACCGACGCGTTGTGGTTCCCCGCGGTGTGCAGCGTGAGCGTCGCAATACCGAGCGCGCGCTCGATCGGGCCCTGGTCCACATCGATATGCTGAACGCGGCCAAAGGGCACCACCGTGTCGGAATGAAAGAGAATGCCGCGCACCACGCGCAAGCGATCCGCGCTCATATTATAGCCACGCGCCTGCCAACGGCGCCCCGGAAGCCGAATGACGAGCACAATCGCTATAAAGACGACCACGCCGATCACCACGCCAAACGGCAAGGGCCAACCGCCCTCCCCAGCGCCGTCAATTATACCCTCCACAATCACGGATCCGATCACAAAGGGAATAGCCGTCAAAGCGGCGGTGATGCGGAGCGCCGTCTTGTAGTTGGGATCCACTTTGGTGAGCGTGTCTTCATCCTCTGCCATCATGGCAACCGCGGGAGAGGTAGCTGGATCAATAGAGGAAGGCGTGGCGACGGTGTCCATGTGCCTTAGATGAGCAATACAGCGTTGCCCTTCAAGCCCTTATACCCCCACTATAAGCTCTAGCTTCGCTGGTTGAAGCGGCGGCCAACCATGGCTGCGGCGATATTGGTCTTTTGCACATCAATAGCGCCGCCCGCGATTCCCCAGGCGTAAGCGTCGCGCAAGCGCTGCTCCATACCGTAATCCTTGTGATAGCCGTAGCCGCCCATCACCTGCATGCCGAGCGCCGTCACTTCACGTACGATTTCATTGGCGTAGCATTTGGCAAGGCTCGATTCGTAGACAGTGGGCAGGCCATCGGGCTGGGCGTCGGCGTTGACCGCCGCTCGGTGGATCAGCAGGCGTGCGGCGTCGACCTTCATCGCCATTTCGGCCAGTTTCATCTGCACCGCCTGAAAATCCACAATCGGTTTGCCGAACGCCTGCCGCTCCTGCGTGTATTCCAGCGCCTGCTCCAGCGCCGCTGCGGCCACCGCCAGCGCCTGTGTCGCGTTGCCGCAGCGCTCCAGTCCAAAAGCGCTCATAAGTTTGGCAAAACCGCCCGCGCCGATAATCACGTTCTCGCCCGGCACTTTGACATCTTCGATCGCGAAGTCGGCCGTGGGAATGCCGCGAAAGCCCATCAGCTCCTCGCGCTTGCCGAACGCCATGCCTTCCATATCCCGTTCGAGCAGGATCGCGCCGATGCCCTTGGCGCCCGGGTCATCGGAAAAGCGGCAGTAGGTGACGTAGTAATCCGAGTGCCCTCCGCCGCTAGTCCACCTTTTGTAGCCGTTGACCACATAACCATTGCCGTCAGGCTCCGCTTTGGTGGTCAAATCGGTCAGCGCGGTGCCGGCGTCGGGCTCTGACATGGAGACCGCGACGATCTTCTCGCCCTTGATAACCTCGGGGAGGACTTTGGACTTCATCTCGTCGCTGCCGAACTTTTCGATGGTGCGGACCGGACCAGTCAGAGCTTCGAACACCGGGAACGCGACCGCGTTCGAGACCTGCGCGAATTCCTCTAGCACCAACAGCGCCTCGACATGGCCAAGACCCAAGCCCCCATATTGCTCAGGCAAATTGACCCCCAGAAAGCCCATTTCGCCATAGGTCCGGAGCATATCGTGCGGGACGGGATAGTCGTTCGCCTCCATGTCGCGCGCCAAAGTGGGCAGCTCAGCGCGGGCAAATTTTCGGGCGGTTTCCTGCAGCTCGCGCTGCTCGTCAGTCAGTTGAAAGTGCATGCCCGTCTGGATACAGCCTGCGGCCTTGGTGTCACCTACCCAATTGAGGAAATCAAAGGCTCGCGCGCCGGGGGTAATGCCCACCGAACAGCCTGACTTTCAAGGAGCACATTCATGAGCATCACTGCGGATCTGACCGGGCGCACCGCGCTGATTACCGGCGCCTCCTCTGGGCTTGGCGCGCGATTTGCCCGGATGCTAGCGACGTCCGGCGCGCAAGTTGCCTTGGGCGCGCGCCGTAAGGATCGGCTCGAAGCGTTGAGCGCGGACATCGGCGACGCGGCCTGCGCGGTCGCTATGGACGTCGCGCGCGAGGCGGACGTCATCGCAGGGTTCGACGCGGCGCAGGCCGCCTTCGGCACACCCATCGACACGGTTATCGCCAACGCCGGGATCGATGGGGCAGGCCTAATTGGCGACATGCCCGAGGCCGAGATTGAACGCACGCTCGCCATAAACCTGAAGGGCGCGATCCTGACCGCCCGCGAAGGGGCCAAACGCATGATGGCCGCGGGTGTAAAAAATGGTCGGATTGTTATGGTGGCCTCAATCACTGGGTTCGAGGCGTCGCCCGGTCTGGTCGCCTATTCCGCGAGCAAAGCGGGCGTCATTCAGGCCACGCGATCGATGGCGCGCGAATGGGCACGCGCCGGAATCTGTGTGAACGCCATATCCCCGGGCTATATCCGCACCGATATCAACGCCGATTGGTTCGAAACCGAACCCGGCAAAAAGCAAATCGGCCGCTTTCCGCGCAAGCGCCTGATGGGCGAGGAAGGGCTGGATGGACCTGTATTGCTGTTGTGTTCCGACGCTGCGGAATACATCACCGGCGCAAACTTCGTGCTCGACGACGGCCAAACGCTCTAGGTTTTGTGTGGCCCCATCCGGGCCCACATCCTCGGTGCTGTTCCCTTCGGGGAATCCTCCCCTGCGGGGCACCTGCGGGCGGCCACTTGGCCTTGCGGCCTTTACAGGCCGTTCTTCGTCCCACCTCAAGGCAGCTTTGGCTCCCACAACTGGATTGGGTTGCCTTCAGGATCCGCCAGCGCGGCAAAGCGGCCATTTGGATAGGTTTGCGGGTCGAGCTCTACAGAGACCCCATCGGCCATTAGCTGCGCAACAAACGCCTCGATATCAGCCACGCGAAGGTTGAGCATCCAGCTTTTGCCTTTCGGCAGCATGCCTTCCTCGACATCAGGCATGGGTGAGAAGATCGTTGGTCCCTCCTCCTGAACCCAAGGGGTGTCGTCATAGCTTGTTGGTACCGGATTTATCCCGAGATGCCCCTCATACCACGCGGAAAGAGCCGCCGGGTCCGCAGCCCGAACGAACAATCCACCAATACCGAGAACCACCTGACGCTCCACGCTTGGCTCGTTCGACTGAGCCTGCGCCAAAACGGCGGGGCCAGACATCGCCAACACAACCGCGGCGAAAGAACCAGATAAGGCGCGCATCATCATCTTCCCCAAACCGTCCTCAAGCAGCAAAGCGATAGGACAATAAAAGCGTGCGGGTGGCGGGACTCGAACCCGCACGAGCAATGCTCAGGGGATTTTAAGTCCCCGGCGTCTACCATTCCGCCACACCCGCTTGCGGCCCCGATAGCCACGCGCGCGCGGATCGACAACACATCGAATGATCAAGGCCTTGCCACGGGCGGCCACGACCTCCATTTGCCACCCTTGGCCGGGGCAAGCGAAAGGATGTGGCTATGGCTGGAGAAATCGTCGAGACGATCCAACCCGCAGTCACGCTGCTCGGCCTGGGTATTGGTTCGGCCCTAGTGAGCCGCGCCTGTCGGTTGAATCCCATTGTTGGGTATCTCGGATTGGGGCTGGGCCTTTCGATTCTTGGATTCCAGGACGATTTCAGCGGGCCCGTCGTTGCGACCATGGCGGAAGCGGGCGTCATGTTCCTGCTATTCAACCTCGGCCTGCATTTCTCGCTTGGACGAATATGGGCCGAGAAAGGCAACATCTTCGGCTTTGGCAGCCTGCAAATGCTGGTTGCGGGGGGAGCGTTCGCGCTCCTGTTTCTCGCGCTTGGACTGCCGCCGGCCTTCGCCATCATTGGCGGTTTCGCGATGGGATTGTCGTCGACGGCTGTGGTGATAGGGCTGGTGCGGGAACGGCATCAGGAAGATTGCCCAGTCGGTCGCGCGGCCCAATCGATCCTGATCTTTCAGGATATCGCGGCGATCCTCTTGCTCGTCGCCGCGGGAGCGTTGGGCGAGGGCGGCGCCATGGTGCCGGCTCTTGGAATGGCAGGGCTGAAAGCGCTCGCCGCGTTTGCCATAGCCGTTCTGTTCGCGCGCTATCTTACAGGGCCGGTGTTTCGGCTGATCGCGCGCGCGGGAAGCAGCGAAGTGTACACCGCCACGGCCTTGTTCATCGCTCTGGCCGCAGGG
>JBCCKJ010000041.1:0-12150 GCA_039027455.1 Pseudomonadota bacterium
GACAAAGCGGGCTGGCGTTCCTTGGGCGACAATCTCTTCAACGCTGGAGTCACCTACGAAACGCAAACTCTCCCAGCAGGGGGCACGTTGACGCAGACGACACAGCTCTTCGCCGGCGCAAAAGAAAGCGTGGTGCTGGACCAGTACGAAGCGACCGGCATCACGCTGTTCGGCAAAGCGATCAGCTGGGGCTGGTTCGAATGGTTTGAAAAGCCGCTTTTGTGGCTCCTGCGCACGCTTAACGGCTTGATCGGCAATTTCGGCGTCGCGATCATTGGCCTGACGTTGATCATTCGCGCGCTGCTTTTCCCGATCGCACAAAAAGGCTTTGCGTCAATGGCCTCTATGAAGGCTGTCCAGCCCAAAATGAAAGAGATTCAGGAGCGCCATAAGGACGACAAGCAGCTCCAGCAGCAAAAGATCATGCAGCTGTATAAGGACGAGAAGGTCAATCCGCTGTCGGGTTGTCTGCCAATGCTCATACAGATTCCGATCTTCTTTGCGCTCTACAAGGTGCTCATCCTCGCGATTGAGATGCGGCACGAGCCTTTCCTGTACATTCGCGATCTCTCCGCGCCGGACCCGGCGACGCTGCTTAACCTGTTCGGCCTCCTGCCATTCGAGGTGACGGGCTTCCTCGGGATTGGCGTGTTGGCGGTTCTCTTGGGGGTCACCATGTGGCTCACCTTCAAGCTCAACCCTTCGGCCATGGACCCGATGCAGCAGCAGATCTTCAATCTGATGCCGTGGTTCCTGATGTTCGTGATGGCGCCGTTCGCGGCGGGTCTGTTGATTTACTGGGTCACCTCGAACATCCTGACGCTCGCGCAGCAGAAATATCTCTACTCGCAGCACCCGCAGTTGAAAGCGGCGGCGGAGAAAGAGAAAGCCGAAATGGCGCAAAAGGCCGAGCGCGAGAAGGCCGAGAAGAGCAAGGCTTGAGCCGCCCAATGGACGGGAAGGTGACCGACGAAGAAGCCCGGCAACAGCAGCGCCGGGAGCGCGCGGCCTCGCGCCTGTTCTCAGGCCGCGTGGACTTCCTGCTGTCCGCCCCGCAGCTCAAGTTCCTGCCCGAGCCCACGGTGCCCGAAATCGCCTTTGCCGGGCGTTCCAATGTTGGCAAATCGAGCCTGCTCAACGCTTTGACAGGCCGCAAGGCGATCGCGCGCGCTTCGGTCACGCCGGGCCGCACGCAAGAGCTCAACTTCTTCGAAGTGGGCGAACCCACGCAGTTCCGGCTGGTCGACATGCCCGGCTATGGTTTTGCCAAGGCTCCCGTCAAAGTGGTGGAGCGCTGGAAAAATCTGGTGCGCAGCTATCTGCGCGGTCGCCAGGTTCTGGCGCGCAATCTCGTTCTGGTTGACAGCCGCCATGGCCTCAAAGACGTCGACCGCGAGATGATGAAGATGCTCGATGAAGCCGCCGTCGGCTACCGCATCGTCCTGACCAAAACCGACAAGATCAAGGCGAGCGAGCTGGAGCGCGTGGCGAATAAAGTCGCCGAAGAAGCCCGCAAGCACCCGGCCGCCTTTCCCGAACTGCACCTGACCAGCAGCGAAAAGGGCATGGGCATCGAAGCGCTCAGAGCCGCGCTCTTGGCTGATGCGCTGGGCGAGGATTGGATGGCGCGGTAATTGGTGCCCGCTATCTGATATGGGCTGATAGTGCTTTAGCCCGATGGCGTCCGAGTTTAGGTGGGAAACGGACAGTCGACATCATGGTCGCGCATTGGGTTGACGGAGAAAATGCGGATCTTATTGTGAAAGCGTGAGCCCACCTGACGAGTGGCCAACACGCCAAACAATGTTCAGCGCACTGGCTGAGTAACCTCTCTCCAGAAAATGGATCTCGAATATGAGTAGTAGGCCAAATGTGGGAAAATTGGATTTACGGCATCAAGCGTTATTCACAAAGTATTACGCAGAAAACACGTGGCAGGGCGAAGAGTCCCGAAGTGGCCCTAGTTCCGGAAAAGCTCGAACAGAAAACCTGCGAAGAGCACTGGCGCGGATATTAACAGACCTTAACGTGTCGGTCTTTCTTGACGCGCCGTGCGGCGATTTCTTTTGGATGAGCCACATTATCGATGACATCGAAGCAACGTACATTGGCGCGGATATTGTTGAGCCCGCGATAGACCAAAACGCAAAGAATTTCGGGCGCGCCGATGTTTCGTTTGTTCATCTAGACATAGTGAACCAACCGCTCCCAAGTGCGGACATGGTGTTTTCAAGAGATTTTCTGTTTCACCTTTCTTATTCGGACATAGCAAGATTTCTTTCGCGCCTGTTTGAAAGTGATGCGCGATACGTAATGACGACGACTCACGACCCTCAAAGAGTGACGAAAAACTCAGATATTGAAACGGGCGGTTGGCGCTGGATGGATCTACTTAGGGCTCCGTTCCACTTTCCATTTAGCCCTCTTTTTGAAGTGGTTGACGGCGGCGGTGATCGAAAAATGTGCGTTTGGGAAATCGATGAAGTTCAAGCTTCGACCCGCAGTTTCATAAGTCAGTACACTCCCAAGTTATAAGATGGCGAACCAGCGCGCGATGCGTCCGCTTTTCGTAACCAGAGTGCTAGGTACCATGACTAGGATTGGGTCGAAAGCCGTCTTCCGGCTCACGCTCATTTCGCAAACAATTGCCCCATGTCGGCGAACGCCTTGAATTCCAGCGCGTTGCCGGCGGGATCGCGCAGAAACATCGTCGCTTGCTCGCCCGGCTTTCCGGCAAAGCGGATCGTGGGCTTGATCACGAAGTCGGTGCCCGCGTCTTGAAGCCGCTCCGCTAGGTCGCGCCAGTCGTCCATTCCCAGAACCAGCCCGAAATGCGGAACGGGCACGTGTTCGCCGTCCACTTCATTCGCCGCGCGATCCCCCGCTTCTTCGGAAAGATGCGCAACGATCTGATGCCCGTGAAAATCGAAATCGATCCACTCACTCGAGCTGCGACCTTCAGCGCATCCCAAAAGATCGCCGTAAAAGCGGCGCGCGGCCTCGAGATCGTCGACCGGAAAGGCAAGGTGAAACGGGGGCAAGCTCATTGGGCGGACCTTTGCGTTACAAACCGTGACACCCACGTAACCCGTTCAGCCTCGACAGCGAAAGCCTGAATATCTAGGCAAGGCGCATTGTCCGAGCGCTTTGGTGGAGGGGCGCAAGCATGAAACTTATCCTTGGGAACAAGAACTATTCAAGCTGGTCGCTTCGTGGCTGGCTCGCGGCGAAGCAATCGGGCCTCTCGTTTGAAGAACTCACCGTCCCCCTAATGGGCGAGGACTGGGATAACGTGAAGCGGCAGATGGGCGAAATACAGCCGTCCAGCGGTAAGGTGCCGATCCTGTGGGACGGCGACGCGGTGATCTGGGACAGCTTGGCGATCCTTGAATATCTCGCGGATAAGGTCGGGCGCGACCGCTTCTGGCCCAAGGATGAGGTGGCGCGCGGCATGGCGCGCTCCATGGTGACGGAGATGCATTCGTCCTACCTCAGTCTTCGCACCGAAATGCCGATGAACATACGCCGCCAGTCGCCGCTCAAGAATGTCAGCGAGGCGACGAAGCAAGACATCGTGCGCATCCTCCAACTGTGGGCCGAAGCGCGCGCGCGGCACGGATCTGCGGGGCCGTTCCTGTTCGGCACGTTTGGCGCGGCGGACATATTCTACGCGCCCGTCGTCTCGCGCTTTCTCACCTATGGGATTGGCGTGCCCGGCTTTGCGCAAAGCTATATGCAGGCGATCTGGGAGCACGATTGGATGCGCGAGTGGATCGGCGGCGCCGAAGCCGAAGAATGGGTGATCGAGCAAGTCGAGGCGGCGGCCTGATCGCCTGCACCCCTCCCACGATTGCCCTTGCGCGCAGGTCTGCTAGGCATGGGCCTATGGACGCGGTGGCACGCGCTGCGCGTTTGAGACGATCAAAAGGGTACCCATCAACATGAAGCTCTGGTTTTCGATTCCGCTGTGGCAGCGGGTGATGGGCGCGCTCGTGCTGGGGATCCTTGTCGGCTATGCGTGGGGGCCGGGGGCGGCGAGCATCAAGATCATCGGCGATATCTTCATCGCCTTTATCAAGATGCTGGTGGTGCCGCTGATCTTCTTCAGTCTGGTTGCGGGCGTTGCCAGCATCGGCGACCTCAAGAAGCTGGGCAGCGTCGGCTGGCGCGCGCTCTTGCTGTTTGTGGTGACCGGCCAAATGGCGGTGTGGCTGGGGCTGGCGATTGGCACCCTCGTGCAGCCGGGCGCGGGTCTTGATGCGAGCGGCATGGACCTCGACGCCGCCGCGTTGGAGCGCGCGCAGCAGCGGCAGGAAACCGGCGTGACGATCCAGCAAATGGTGCTGGAAATGGTGCCCTCAAGCCCGGTTCAGGTGATGGCGGATGTGAATGTGCTGCCGCTGATCGTGTTCTCGCTTTTGATCGGGATCGGCATCCTGATGGCGAAGGAAGAAGGCGAACCGGTTCTCAAGATCTTCGAAAGCGGCAGCGTCGTCATGCAAAAGGTGACGATGGTCGTGATGGAGCTAACCCCGTTTGGCGTGTTCGCTCTGATGGCGTGGGTGGCGGGCACGCTGGGGCTGGAGGCGCTGCAGGCGCTCGGCATCGTCGTGATCCTCAACTACCTCGGGTGCTTCCTCATCATCGCGTTCATCTATGGCGGGATGATCAAGTTTCTGGCTCGGCTGCCTGTGGTCGATTTCTTCCGCGGGATAATCGACGCGATTGCGGTGAGCTATTCGACCGCGAGCTCCAACGCGACGCTGCCGGTGACCTTGCGCTGCGCCCGCCGCAATTTGGGCGTGTCGAACTCGGTCGCGAGCTTCGTTATCAGCTTGGGCGCGACGATCAATATGAACGGCACCGCGATGTATCTGGGCCTCGCCACGCTTTTCGGCGCGCAGGTGTTTGGCGTCGACCTGACGTGGGGGGATTACTTCCTGATCTCGATCCTCGGCACGCTGGGCGCGATTGGCGCAGCGGGCATTCCGGGCGCGGGGCTGATCATGATGGTGCTGGTATTCGGCGCGGTCGGCGTTCCGCTGGAGACCATCGCGTTGGTGGCCGGTATTGACCGTATCATGGACATGATGCGCACCACGACCAATGTGTCAGGCGATGCGGCGGTGGCGACGACCGTGGCCGCGATGACGGGCGAGCTGGATGAGGCGGAGCTGGTTTCAGCGGATGATGTTTAGGCACGCTCCTTTTGTTCGCCCGACCCTGCTGGTCGCCGCGATGGCGGTATCGGTAATGCTTGCGGGCTGTGCCGTGGACGATCCCAACCGTGCGGATGAATCCGTGCAGGAAGCGAACACTGAGAAAGCCATCGCTGCAATCGAGTCATACCATAGCGAATGGGAGGCGCTCGATTTTGATCGTGTGACCCAATGGCATGCACCTGATTTCGAGTATGTCTTCTTCGACCAGATTGTTCCTGGGGAGGCTTTTCCGGCGGTCCTCTCGGACAAGTGGATGACAGGCGTTACGCGTTACCGGATTGACGAAAGCGATTATCGACCCGTGGTGATTTCATCCGATGCGGTATGGGTCACGCTCAACGTCGCGGATAACACCCAATATGCCGATGGCAGCGCAGCGGAAACGTCAGGCGTTATGTCGTACCTTCTTGTGCGATCGAGCGAGGAGTGGAAGGTGCGCCGCGTTCACCATTCCGGTCCGCCACCAGCGGATTTGTATGAGGGCGAGAGCTAACGCCCCTTAGGCTTCTCCAGCACCTTCTTTCGGTGGCTGCACAGGTCCACCACTTTGCATTGCCAGCATTCGGGCGTGCGCGCTTTGCAGATGTAGCGTCCGTGCAGGATCAGCCAGTGATGCGCGCCGAGGCGGAAGGGCTGCGGCACGCGCTTTTCCAGCTTCTCTTCGACCTTTTCGGGCGTCTTACCCTTGGCGAGGCCGGTGCGATTGCCGACGCGGAAGATATGCGTGTCGACCGCGAAGGTCTCCTGCCCGAACCAGCAATTGAGGACCACGTTCGCCGTCTTGCGACCCACCCCCGGTAGCCGCACCAAGTCTTCGCGCGTGTCAGGCACCTTGCCGCCATATTCGTCGATCAGAAGCTGCGAGAGCGCGATGACGTTTTTCGCTTTGGAGTTGAACAAGCCGATGGTCTTGATGTGCGCAATCAACCCTTCGAGCCCCAGATCAAGCATGGCTTGCGGGTTATCGACCTTGGCGAACAGCGCCCTGGTCGCCTTGTTGACGCCCACATCCGTAGCTTGCGCCGACAGCGCAACGGCGACCACCAACTGATAAGCGTTGCCGTATTCCAGCTCGGTTTCGGGATTAGGATTATCCTCCGCCAACCGCCGGAAGAACTCGAAAATCTGATCCTTGGTCACGGCACTGGCGTCTTCGCCTGATGAGCGGCTTTCCATTCCATCGCGGTCAGCACGCGGTTTCGCACGGTGGGGTGGGTGTAGAAGATCGTCTCCTCGATCGGCCCGGCCAGCGGGTATCGATACTCGGCTGTCTTAACGAGCGCTTCAGAGAGCGCGTCGGGGAGGCCCACGGTTTCGAGCGAGTAGGCGTCCGCTTCTCGCTCTCCTACGCGGACCATCGTGTTGATAACGGGCTGGGCCAGCGTGAAGAACAGTCCCATCACAAACAGAAACACCGGCATCCCGCGCGCGTCGCTGATCTCCGCCTTTTCACCAAAGGTCCGCGCGAAGAACGGATAGGTGCGCGCGGTCAGGAAGAACACGATCACCGCCAGAACGCTCAAAACCCCGATCTGACGCCAGACATGGCCCAAGACGTAATGGCCGATTTCATGTCCTGTCACCGCTTTGACCTCGTCGAGCGACGCTTCGCCCAGCGCCACATCGGAGATCGCAATGCGGGCTGCACCGCCAATGCCCGATACGTTCGCGGTGAAATTGTTCGATTGGCGCGAACCATCGAACACGAAGATGCGGTCTTCTGGAATGTTCGCGTCCGCTGCCAACTCAAGAACGGCGTCGCGCACTTCGCCTTCGGGAACGGACTGGAAATCGTTGAAAAGCGGTTCGATCAAAACCGGGCTGAGCAAAAGCATGATCGAAATGGCGGTGGCGACCAAACCCCCAGCCCAAACCCACCAAAGCTCGCCAGCGCGCCTTAGCATGAGATAGAGACCAATGAAGAACGCGCCGCCTATAATGGCTGAGAGAATGGTGCTCGTCGCGCCCTGCGCCAGAAAGTCACTGAGCGGCTGGCTCGTCCGGTTGTACTCGGTCTCGCGCCACCAATCGGTGTAAAGCGCGTAGGGCAACGTTATCAGCGCGTCGATCAGCAGATAGACGAAAGCGACCAGAAAGACGCGCAGGTTCTGCCATCGGTCTGAAACCTTGGCGAACACCCAGTTCAGCAGCCCGCTCTTCACGAACAGCCAAGTCACCACAGCGGACACAATCAGGCCCGAAAGGATCAGCCAGTGATTTCCAGTGGTGTAGTCGCGTGACAGCGCCAGTTCCGCCGCGCTGAGCGCGCCCAAATGCGCGTCGGTCGCGGCTTGTGGGTCAAAAGCCATACTCTCTCCCGTTGCTGTGTTACTTGGCTAACTCACCCGAGTTCGAGCACATCATCCATCGTGTAACGACCCGCTGCTCTGCCGATGAGCCACGTGGCTCCACGAACGGCACCGCGAGCAAAGACCATCCGGTTTTCCGCCGAATGCGATAGGGTCAGTCGCTCTTCGGGCCCGGCGAAGATCACGCTGTGCTCACCGTTGACCGTGCCTCCGCGAAGACTGGAAAAACCGATCGCGCCTTCCCGGCGCGCGCCTGTTAGGCCGTCGCGTCCCGCTTCGCGAAGACTGGCAAGATCGACGCCGCGCCCTTGCGCCGCCGCCTCGCCCAACAGCTTGGCGGTGCCGGACGGCGCGTCCACTTTTCCGCGATGGTGCATCTCCAGCACCTCGATATCCCAGTCGATGCCGAGTTTGGCGGCGGCTTCGCGCACCAGCGCGGCCAGTAAGGTGACCCCCAAGGACGTGTTGCCGGTTTGGATGACGGGTATGGATTGGGCTGCGTCTTCGATTGCGTCGAAATGCTCCGTCTCTAGCCCGGTTGTGCCGATCAGGATCGGTATCCCGGTGGCCTTGGCGGCGGCGAGGTTCTGGATCAGACCGTCTGGCGATGAAAAGTCCACCGCCACCTCGCATTGGCCGATCACGGGCGCGGGATCGCCTCCCAAATCCACGCCGACGCAGAATTCGTGGCCCGCTTCCTCGATTGCCTGCGCCAGCGCCTGACCCATGCGACCCTTGTGACCGAGCACGGCGAACTTCGTCATTTCGTATTCTCCGACTTGATGCTTGCTCCGCTGTAAAAGTAAGTTGCCCTTCATCACAAGCGTGTCTGCAAAAGAGGTTGAATTGAGCGCCAAGCCCAACAGTATCGTCGTCCTAACCGGAGCCGGGATCAGCGCGGAAAGCGGGATCGACACGTTTCGCGACGCGGGTGGGCTCTGGGAGAGCCATTCGGTCTATGATGTGGCGACGCCTGAAGGTTTTGCGCGCGATCCGGAGCTCGTCTTGCGTTTCTATGATGAACGTCGCGCGGCGCTCGCCAAGGTTAAACCCAACGCCGCGCACATCGCTCTAGCGCGGTTAGAGGCTGAGTTTTCGGGCGACTTCCTCTTGGTAACGCAGAATGTGGACGATCTGCACGAACGCGGAGGCTCGCAAAAGGTGTGTCACATGCATGGCGAGCTGAAGAGCGCGCTGTGCACCTCCTGCGGCACACGTTCGCGTTGGGAGACCGATATGCTCAGCCGCCCGCCATGCCTGGTGTGCCACGCCCCGACACTGCGCCCCGATGTCGTGTGGTTCGGCGAGATGCCCTATCAGATGGCTCGCATCGAAGCGGCCTTGGCTACGTGCGATCTATTTGTCAGCGTTGGGACAAGCGGCGCTGTGTATCCGGCCGCGGGCTTCGTGCAGCAGGCCAAAGGAATGGGCGCACGCACGTTGGAGCTGAACCTGGAACCGAGCGATGGCACGGCCATCTTCCACGAAGCGCGGCATGGCCCGGCAGGCCAGCTTGTCCCGCAATGGGTCGAAGAGGTTTTATCCGTTTAGCAAGCGGGCTCAGAACGGAAGGCGCATCCGGATATCGCGCGGGGTCACTTCGATCCGCTCAGGGTCTTCCTCAATCTCGTCGTGGCGATAGTTTCGCGGCGCGCCGACGCGCAATTGTTTGGCAGAAACCTCTTTCCAGACCTTCTTGGGAAGCTCTTTTTTGAAGGTGATCCCAAGCCACGATCCTTCCCGCCAAGCGATGGTTCCGGCGTGCGATTTTTCCAGAAAGGTCAGATTGACTTCGCCATTGTCGGACGTCTCATCGCTTGTTTCGACGAGCGCGCCTTCCTTGGAGATGTCGCGCACGCGAACCTCTGCCTCGCCTAACGGTGAGACAAGCGTTCCATCGATCAAAACGCGTATCCGCTTGGGACGACGCTTTGGCAGTGTGACGAGCATAGAGGTTCCTTGCTTCATCGACCCTCAAATACCGTGGCACCAACTGTTTAAGGATAACTTACGCGCACTCAGCGTGGGCGTCCTTGCGCTTGGGACACGCCGAAATACGGGGATACCGGCGAATACCGAGTTGGAAATTCGCACTTTTTCACATTACCCGCCTAATCGGGGGAATTGTGAATGCAAATAGTCA
This sequence comes from Pseudomonadota bacterium, assembly GCA_039027455.1. GTDB lineage: Bacteria > Pseudomonadota > Alphaproteobacteria > Sphingomonadales > Sphingomonadaceae > Erythrobacter. Next base: position 9,675 of record JBCCKJ010000041.1, read on the forward strand.
AAACCCTTGCCTTGGCATTTGGATGCTGTGCCATCGCCGCCTGTCCCGTGGCGGCCTTGGCTGAGCCGGTCTCTGTCGCTCATTCTGGCAGCGATGCGCTTGGCAAGCGTTTGGCTGTGGAATTGACCCAAGAGGTGATGAGACACCCTGATCTGACCGCAACAACGGAAGCAGACAGGGGCTGGAAAATCGTATTGGTGACCATTGCGAACGACGGCGCGACGACGTTCTCCGTTAGCCTCGTGAACAAAGCGCCCGAGGCCTTGTTCGACTATTATGTCACCTCGTTTGTGGGGGTGTGTGGCGCGCAGCGGCTGGAAAGCTGCGCCGGCGAAATCATCGCCAAGGTTCAGGATCCGATTAACGCCTATGAACGCAATTGGCGAGAGTTTGCAGACGCCGATGATCCAGCGGACACCGACGAACTGGCCAAAAACGACAATTGAGACAGAGCCGCGCGGTTCGCCGCCAACACCCTGGAAGTGTCTAGCCGCACCCTTTGCACTCAGGGTCTTTCGCTATGGTAAAAGCGCGCATGCCCGGCTCCATTCCGTCCAGAATGAACAGGCGCCCCCACATGGGATCTCCGAAGCTTGCAACGCCGCTCAACAACGCGCGCACCGCTTGCATAGCGGCGAAGCTTCCGGTCCAGCCGGCCATGGCGCCCAGCATGCCGTCCTCGGCGCAGGTGTCGCAATCCTCAGCGTCAAAGGCGTCGCCGACAAAGCATCTGTAACACGGCTGACCCGCAAGATGCCCGGCAAACGCACCGACCTGCCCCTGAAACCGCCCGACAGCCGCTGATAAGAGCGGCACGCGTTCGGCTACGCACGCGTCGGACACGGCCAGCCGGGTTGCGAAGTTGTCCGTGCCGTCCAAGACGAGGTCGACCCCAGCAAGAAGATCGCCAGCGTTTTCTGAGGTGATGCGCGAGTCCGAAATCTCGACGTTCAGCTTGTCATCGAAATTGGCGAGCCAGCGGCGCGCCGATGTGGCTTTGCCGTGGCCGACGTCGCGCGTGGTGAAAATCGTTTGGCGCTGAAGGTTGGACACATCGACAATGTCGTCATCAATCAGCGTGAACGATCCAATCCCGCTGGCGGCGAGGTATTGCAAGGCGGGCGACCCGATTCCGCCCAGCCCGATCAAGGCGATGCGTTTGGAGGCGAGAGCGACCTGGCCCGCTCCACCGATTTCGGGAATGACGATATGCCGGGCGAACCGTTCCAGTCGAGCGGACGAAAGCGACGGGGCGCCTCCCGACGCGTCTGGGGATGGCTCTGTGGAAGAGTCTATGAACAACCTGTCGACCATGATCGATCTGTTGGCAGGCTGTGGGCCGCTTGTGAACTGTTTGTGGAAAGAGGCTGGGCAGGTTTGTGGAGCGTTTCGCGCATAAGCCTGCGCAAAAACGATCGTAAATCCTGTGGGGCGCGCGTGGACCTTTTGTTTAAAGCCTGTTCAAGAACAGGCGTGGCCCACACGCATTAGGGTTAGCTTTCAAGTTGCCGTAACAAGCTGCGCACATCGCCATCCATATCGGCATCGCGTTCGCGCAGATCCTCGATCAGGCGCACCGCGTGGATCACCGTAGAGTGGTCGCGGCCTCCGAACTTGCGTCCGATCTCAGGGTAGGATCGCGGCGTGAGAACCTTGGAAAGGTACATCGCCACTTGGCGTGGGCGCACGACGGCGCGTGCGCGACGTTTCGACGACATCTCGGAGCGATCAATGCGATAGAACTGGCAGACCGTGCGCTGGATCTCGTCAATCGTGATCCGGCGACGGTTGGCTGACAGAATATCGGTCAGCTGCTCTTCGGCCAATTGCAAAGACACTTCCTGCCCGGTGAGCTGCGCGTAAGCGATCAGCTTGTTGAGGCCGCCCACAAGCTCACGAACGTTGCGCGTGATGGTGCGGGCGAGGAACTCGAGCACGTCATCAGGCACGCTCAAGGGCGCAAAGCGCGCGAGCTTTGCGTTCAGAATGCTCTTGCGAAGCTCAATATCGGCCGCCGCAATATCGGCGACGAGACCCATGGAAAGGCGGCTGAGCAGGCGCGGCTCGACGCCGTCCAAGGCCGGAGGAGCGCGATCGGCGGCAAAGACAAGACGTTTGCCTTCCGCAAGCAGCGCGTCGATCGTGTAGAGCAGTTCCTCCTGCGCGGAGGCCTTGCCGATGATGAACTGAATGTCGTCCACCAAGAGCAGGTCGAAGCTGCGCAGGCGCGCCTTAAATTCGATCATCTGGTTGGCTTTGAGCGCCTGGACAAACTCAACCATGAAACGTTCGGCTGAGCAGTAGAAAATCCGCGCGCGCGGGTGAGCCTGAAGGAACCCGTGCCCGATCGCGTGCAGTAGGTGTGTCTTGCCCTGACCGGTCGCCGCTTTGAGATAGAGCGGTGAGAACTGCGGTTGCTCGGTCGCGGCCATGCGTTGCGCGGCGTTGCACGCCAGCACGTTGGCCTCTCCGGTGA
>JBCCKJ010000042.1:0-11989 GCA_039027455.1 Pseudomonadota bacterium
GTCGACGCCTTTATCCCTGCGCGCGAAAGCGCCGAACCGGCGGCGGAGTAAGAGCCATGACCCGGATATCGCGCCTAGCCATCGCGTGTTCGCTGGCCGCCACGTTGAGCGCCTGCGTATTCAACCCTGCGCCAAAAGTCGCGACACCACCTCCCGAACTCGGGCCCAGCTATTTCTATGCGCCAAGCACGAACACCGCCGCCAGCGTGGACGCGCTGCTTCCTTATGGCGACGCTGCCTTTGCGGATCTGTCGGAAAAGGCGCTTATCAGCGCGCCTAGTCTCGCCGAGGCGTTGGCCCGCGTCGACGCCGCGCGCGCCGGAGCCGCACGAGCGGGAGCTGAGCGGTTGCCGAACATCACAGCGGACGCCAGCGTCACCGAAAACCGGATCAACCCGAATCAATTCGGCGAAGCGGGGGCGTCTGGTCTCATCCCCAGCACGCAGACCTTTTACGGTGCCAACCTGACCGCCAGTTGGGATCCCGACATTTTCGGCCAATTGCGCGCGCAGGAACGCGCCGCTTTAGCCCGCGTCGACAGCGCCAGCGCATCAGCGGGCGCGGTGCGCAACGCGCTCCTATCGGAGATCGCGGGCAGCGTCATCGATTGGCGCACTCTTTCCGCGCGCGAAGCCGCTCTGGAAAGCGATGTTGCGGCGGCTGAGCGCTTGGCCAAGCTTGCCAAGACCCGTGAAGACGCAGGCATAGCCCCCGGCTTTGACCGTGTGCGCGCCGAAGCGCAAGCAAGCGCCGCGCGCTCGCGGCTTGCGGGCCTTGGAAGCGAACGCGCGCGCGTCTTGGGGCGTCTCGTAACCCTCACCGGGCTCGGCGCGCGCGAAGTCAGCGCCGCGCTTACCGCATCGGAGGGCGCCCTAACGCCCTCCGATGCGCCCCCAGCGCTGCCGTCTGAACTGCTCACCAATCGCCCGGATGTTCTGGCCGCCGCCGCTGAGCTAGCGGCGACGGACGCCGACTTGGCGGCCGCATCCCGCGCACGGTTCCCGCGCATCACGCTATCCGGCGTGATCGGGCTTCTTGCCTTCGACCCCAGCGATCTGTTCGACAACGATTCAATTGTCGGCTCCCTCGCCGCAGGCGTGGCCGGGCCGCTCCTCGACTTTGGGCGCATCGGCGCCGAAATTGACGGCGCGGCGGCCAACAAGCGCATCGCGTTCGAAGCCTATCGCGGCACCGTGTTCCAGGCGCTGGGCGACGCGGAGGCGGCCTATGGGGAAATCGCCGCGCGCGACATCGAGGCCGAGTTGGCGATCAAAGAGAACGTCGAACTGGAACGCGCCTCGAAACTGGCCGACGCCCGCTTTCGAGCTGGCCTCGTCGATTTCTCCGAGGTTCTCGAAGCCCGCCGCGCGGCCGATCTCAGCGGCGAACGCGCAGCCGTTGTCGTAGGCCGCGCCAGCCGCGCGCGCGTTTTGCTGTGGCAGGCGCTCGGCGGTTCGGGTCTTGAAGCCCCTGAGACCTCAGGCTGACCGCTGAAGAAGCGCCGCTCGCTCGCATCGGCACACAACTTCATCGCGCTGATTGAAGAGCTCGTGGGTGAACGTCACGATCCCGGCCTCGGGACGTGATTGGGATTCCTTGAGTTCCTTGACCTCGGTTTCGGCGCGCAAAGTGTCTCCGACAAAGACGGGCTTGGGCGTCACGACATTGTTGAAGCCAAGATTGGCCACCAGAGTCCCCAAAGTGGTGTCGCCAACCGAAAGGCCAACCAAAAGCGAGAAGGTGAACGTCGAATTCACAAGGATTTGGCCAAACCCGCTTTGCTTGGCCGCTTCAACATCAAGGTGAAGCGGCTGCGGGTTATGCGTCATGGTTGAGAACAAGAGATTGTCGGTCTCGGTCACCGTGCGGCGGATATCATGGGTGATGCGTTCACCCACTTCCCACTGGTCGAAAAACTTGCCGGCCATCAGCCCGCAGCCTGCCAGTCGGATACAACCTGTTCACCGTCCGAATCGCTTGAGCGCACAGCGCCCGGTGTGCGGCTGAACCGCGGAGCGGGGGCGGTGTGCCATTCGCCGTCGTGCTCCACATAGGCGCCTCGAGCTTTCATATGCGGGTGATCGCGCGCTTCTTCAAGGTCGAGAACCGGGGCAAAGCACGCGTCCGTTCCTTCAAGCAGTTCGACCCATTGCGCCTGAGTTTTCGTCTTGAACAAAGCGGCCAATCGGTCAGTATAATCTTCCCAATTCGCCGGGTTCATTTGCCCATCCGCGAGGTCGCCTGCCTCTGCCTTGGCAACCAGTTCCGCGTAAAACTGCGGTTCAATGGCCCCAACAGACACCTCTCGGCCATCCGCGCATTCAAAACACCGGTAAAAGTGCGCCGCGCCGCCCAGCATGCCTTGGCCGCGATCCGTAGTAATGAAGGGTCGGCCACGCACACCGAAGAAGAAACTCATCAGACTGGTCGCGCCATCCACGATAGCAGCATCGACAACCTGCCCCCTTCCTGATCGCTCCCGCTCATAGAGCGCGGCGAGAATGCCAAAGGCGCAATACATCGACCCACCGCCAAAGTCGCCGACGAGATTTTGAGGCGGGACAGCGGGCTCCCCCGATTTGCCGACCGCCGACAACGCGCCCGTGATCGCAATGTAGTTGATATCGTGCCCAGCCGCGTGGGCCAGCGGGCCGTCTTGCCCCCAACCCGTCATTCGCGCGTAAACCAGCCGCGGATTGGCTTCGAGCATCTCATCGGGACCGAGCCCCAGCCGCTCCATCACACCGGGCCGGAAACCCTCGAGCACTACGTCGGCGTGCGCGCAGGCGGATTTCGCAAAGGCCAGACCTTCAGGCGTCTTCATATTGACTTCCGCTCTATGGCGCGCGCGCTCAACGACGGGATTGCTGACGGCGCTTCCGGGCCGAGCAATAGTGACCACTTCGGCCCCCAAATCCGCAAGCAGCATCGCGACATGCGGTCCCGGACCGATCCCGGCAAACTCTACCACTTTGAGCCCCGCGAGCGGGCCTTGCGCTTTCGTCATTGTGCGATCTCTCCTCTTTCGAGCGCCTGTCTGGCGCGCCCAAAGCGCGAAGACAACCGGCTTTTCGCAAAGAGATGGGAACATCGCCTCTGGCCGCGTTGCTCCGCAGAATCCCGATTGCTACGCATTTACCCTTAGTAAGCGGGGGACCACGCCGAAGGGCGGAGACACGGATTGAAGATTGCGATTTTCGGCCTTGGCTATGTGGGATCCACAGCCGCTGGCTGCATGGCCAGCCAAGGCCATGACGTGATCGGTTTCGATGTCGTGCAAGCCAAGGTTGACGCTATCAACGCGGGCCGCTCCCCGGTGTGCGAACCTGGCCTCGATGAACTCATCGCTCAAGCGCACGCCAATCGACGGATCCGGGCCACAAGCAAGCTGACCGACGAACTCGATGATTGCGACGTGGCGCTTGTGTGTGTCGGAACGCCAAGCGCCATAGATGGCGCGCACAACATGACCTACATCGCGCAGGTAAGCCGAGCCATTGCGCGGGCTGTAGACCCGGACCGCGAAAGGCCTCTCACGCTAGCCTACCGGTCCACGATGCGACCTGGCAGCTGCGAACACGTCATATGGCCCATCTTTGAAAGCGAGCTGGGTTCAAACGCGGCAAAGGCGGTCGAACTCGTCTACAATCCGGAATTCCTGCGCGAAGCCTCAGCCATTGAGGATTTTTTCGACCCGCCGAAAATCGTCATCGGAACGCTTAGCGGGCAGCCATCAGCCAGGATGGATGAACTGCATAGGGGACTGAAGTCCCCGATATTCAAAGTCGGTCTGCGCGAGGCCGAAATCACCAAGTTTGTCGACAATTCGTGGCACGCTGTAAAAGTGACGTTTGCGAACGAGATTGGCCGTGTGTGCCAAAAGCTCGATATCTCCGCGAGCGATGTGCACGCAATTTTCAAAAGCGACACCAAGCTCAACATATCGGCCAATTACACCAGGCCAGGCGCGGCCTTTGGCGGATCATGCCTGCCCAAAGACGTCCGCGCGCTCGAGCATATCGCCGAAGAGGTGGGCGCGGCCTCCCCCTTGATCGGCTCTTTGCTGCCATCGAACGACGCCCACAAACGGCATCAATTCCATCACGCGATCGAGGGTGTCGAACCTGGATCAAAAGTGCTTCTCATTGGTCTGGCCTTCAAGATCGAAACCGATGATCTGCGCGAAAGTCCAGCGGTCGACATGGCCCGCAAGCTGATCGAAGGGGGGTTTGATCTCGATATCTATGATCCCAAGATCGAGCCAAGCAATCTGGTCGGTCAGAATCTGGGCTTTGCCTGCGCTTTTCTTCCTCAAATCAACGATCTGCTCGTCACTCGCGATGACGCCGAAAGCCGCGACTACGATCTTGTTGTGGGGACCAACCACCTGATCAACCACCTTCACGTCAAGGCGACAAAGGTGATCGACGCCAGCCGGATTCCGTAAAGGAGCTACGCATGAACTTCCTTGCCCGAGAGCTTTCCTTCACAGAAATTGATAGCGCCGTTCCCGCAGCATTCGATGGCGATACACTACACGGTCGCCATGTTTTGATCGTGGTGGAGAACTTACCGCTCCCGTTTGATCGGCGCGTTTGGCAAGAGGCGCGCACCCTGCACGCCGCCGGTGCCCACGTCTCCATCATTTGCCCCAAGACCGCCGACTTCCCTGAAAGCTATGAAATCATCGACGGGATCGAAATCCACCGTCATCCCTTACCTCTCGAAGCAAGCGGAGCGATCGGGTTCCTGATCGAATACAGCGCGGCGCTGTTCTGGGAAACGGTTCTCGCTTGGAAGATATTTTTCTCGCGCCGGTTCGATGTGATCCAAGGCTGCAATCCGCCCGATCTGATTTTTCTGGTGGCTGCGCCATTCAAACTGTTTGGCGTAAAATACATTTTCGACCACCACGATATCAATCCGGAGCTTTATGAAGCGAAGTTTGAATGTCGCGGCTTCTTCTGGAAGCTCATGAGGGCGCTAGAGAAGGTCACGTTCAAGTTTGCCAACGTCTCCATCGCCACAAACGAAAGCTACAAAGAGATCGCCGTCGACCGCGGCGGAATGGACTCCAGCCGTGTGCATGTCGTGCGCTCGGGTCCCGATCTGGCGCGTCTAAACCCTGTTCCTTCGGTCGAAAAATGGAAGAATGGTCGCCAGCATATGGTGGGCTATGTCGGCGTTATGGGAGATCAAGAAGGGATTGATCTGCTTATCGAAGCCGTGGACTACCTCGTTCACGAACACGGGCGCCGGGATATCCAATTTGTACTAGTGGGGGGCGGTCCCGCTTTGGAAAACCTGAAATCCCTCACACGGAAGGCCGGCCTTGAAGACTTCATCACCTTCACGGGGCGAGCGCCAGACAAAGAGCTTTTCGAAGTTCTCTCAACCATGGATATCGGCGTCAATCCCGATCGCGTGAACGCGATGAACGACAAATCGACCATGAACAAAATCATGGAGTATATGGCGTTCGGCAAGCCCATTGTGCAGTTCGACGTAACCGAAGGGCGCGTGTCGGCGGGCGAGGCCTCCCTCTACGCAGCCCCCAACGACCCCAGAGACATGGGGGATCGGATCCTTGAGCTCGTTGCCGACCCCAATCGTCGCGCGGTTATGGGCGCGTTTGGCCGAGCGCGGGTCGAGGACCAACTGAACTGGCAACATCAGATCAAACCTCTTTTGTCGGCGTATAGACAGGCCCTTTCGGATTAATTGCTTCGACCAGCGAAAGAGGCGGTCCAAACATGGCTGATACGGCTGGGCGCTCGCGAATTCTTGTGGTCTTCGGCACACGGCCCGAAGCCATCAAGATGTTCCCGGTCGTTCAAGCTCTGCGCGCCACCGATCGCTTTGATGTGCGAGTGGTGGTGACAGCGCAGCATCGTGAAATGCTGGATCAGGTCTTGGCGATCGCTGGGGTTACCCCGGATATTGACCTCAACCTGATGGCGCCCGGCCAAAGCCTCGACTCGCTTTCTGCGCAAGTCCTGACGAAGTTCACCGAAACGCTTGATAGCGAGCGCCCGCACCGCGTCATCGTGCACGGCGACACCCTGACCACGATGATGGTAACCATCGCGTGTTATTATCAGCGCGTTCCTGTGGCCCATGTCGAAGCTGGCTTGCGATCCGGCTATATATACGCGCCTTGGCCCGAGGAAGGGCATCGTAAAGTGGTCACCGCATTGGCGGATATGCACTTTGCGCCGACCAACGCGGCGGCCGAGGCGTTGCGCGCCGAGAATGTGCCGAGCCAAGCGATCCATGTCGTTGGTAACACGGTGATCGACGCGCTCCTCGCGACGCGGGCACGGTTGCAGCAAGAACCCGGGCTATGCTCTCAAATTTCGCCCATTTTGAAGCGGTTTCGGGGCCAAAGGCTGATCGCGGTTACGGCGCACAGGCGTGAGAGTTTTGGCGACGGGATGCGCGAGATTGCCGAGGCCGTAAAAGACCTCGCGACGCGCGATGATGTGGCGATCGTTTTTCCGCTGCACCCCAATCCAGAGGTATCCGGAACGATGCGGGCCATGCTGGATGGCCAAGCGAATGTCGCGCTTATCCAGCCCCTCGATTACCCCAATTTCATCGCCATGATGGAAGCCTCGGATGCGCTGCTCACGGATTCTGGAGGGGTTCAAGAAGAGGCGCCGAGCCTCGGTAAACCCGTGCTAGTTATGCGGGATATCACTGAGAGGCCAGAGGGCATAGCGGCGGGGACAGCCAAGCTTGTCGGGACCGACCGGCAACGCATCGTCGCCGAAGCCACGCGGCTTCTGGATGACCCAGAAGCGTATCGCGCCATGGCGACGGCGCACAATCCCTATGGCGATGGAACAGCGAGTGAGAAGATCGCCGAAATCATGGCTGCTGCGCTCAGCTAGTGGCTTTGGCCGATCGCGCATAGATAAACGCGCACCCCAGAATGGCCAGACTCGCGCCAATGTCACCAGACCAATTGAGCTTAAGCGGCCCGTAGAGAACGTCATCGATCGCGTGCAAAGAGATGAACCGCAGCACCCAAAGGCCGGCAAACGCAAAGCTCGCCGCGCCCGCGAGCTTAACAGCCACATCCCGCCGGCGCCTTGATCCGCGCCACGCTTTACGGGCTAACCATATCGCCAGCGCAAAACCAGGAACGCCAACCAAGATCATCACGGACCTTTGAACCGACCGCCGATCTTCATAGTCAATTTGCGCCTTCAGAAGGTCGCGCAGAAAATCACGCATCGGCTCTTCAAGCGCCAAGACGCGGATCAAGATCATCAAAGCGAACGCCAGGGTCAACGCGGCCCAAAAACTGCGATGCCAGCTCGGCGCGCCGGGCTCAGCCGCCGCTCTTGCCGCCCACACGCACACGAGCGCGACAATCACGTAGAGGCCCGCTGCTGTTAGGCTAATCAAAGAGGGACCTTGATACATTATAAGTCCGTTTGTGCTGTTCTTTGTCTCTTTTGACGGCGCGTCGAGGCTGTCAACCAGAGGCCGCTTCTAAGCGCCTCTTCTTAGGTTTCGAAATGGCCACATCGAGACCGAAAACAACACTCATTTGGCAAGCGCCATCGCGCTCCTAAGCCGCGCAATACGTGCGCTTCTGACGACCGCCCGAAAGTTATTCACATGATTGTTTTCAAAACTCTTTTCGAGATTTCAAACCCTAACGCCACTTCAACTTCCAAAGCGGTTATCTGCACTCGGCGGCCGGTTGCGCCTCCCTAGGTCTAAAGCTAGTATTATTCCCTAGTTCTGGAGGGCAAATGTGACGTTTTTGGGAGCCGCCAAAGCCCTACGCCTTATCGCTTGCAGCGCAGCGATGGCCGGCCTTTCCGCCTGCGCTTCGACCCCAGAGCCAGTGATAGGCGCCGCTGCGATTCAACCACGCGCTGAGCTCGGTCAACAAGGCTACACATATCAGCCTTCACAGACCTACCTGCTGCGCGCTTCGGACAAAATATCCATCAACGTGTTCCGTGAACCCGATTTCTCGCTCGAAAGCGTGCAGTTGGGTGTGGAAGGCAACATTTCTCTGCCGATGATTGGCTCCATTCCAGCGGCCGGCATGACAGCCATGGAGTTTGAGAAAGACGTAACCCGGCGACTCTCGGCAGCGGGGCTCAAGACACCAAGAGTTAGCGTCAATATCAAGGAGTACGCTTCGCACTTGGTGACTGTCGAAGGATCGGTTGAGCAACCGGGTGTCTACACGTTTCAGCCGGGCGCAAAGCTTTCAAGCGCGATCGCTCTTGCGCAAGGCCCAAGGCGAACGGCGAAGCTCGATCAAGTCGCTGTTTTTCGCGAAGGGCCGGAAGGAATCATGGTCGCAAAATTCGACTATGTTCAAGTCCGACAAGGCACCATGCTCGATCCCATTTTGGAACCGGGTGACAGGGTTGTTATGGGGACTGATGGTCTCTCTGTGGCGTGGCAAGATCTTTTGATCGCGCTCCCGGCATTTGGCGTCTTTGCGAACGCCGCCATCTAGCTTGTAGATGACCAATCAACCCATCATTCAGCCGCCCGATGGACGTGGATCGGGTCGCGCGGTTTGGGTTGATGGCTATCTGCCATCGCCATATCCCGAGCCCCAACAGCCCGCCTTCTCGATGGTTGACGCGACTTGGTTGCGAGGCGCGCTGTTTCGTCAAAGATGGGTTATCGGAGTAACTCTCATGGCCGCCATGCTCGTCGGCGTAGTGGCCACCTTGCTGGCCACCCCGATCTACGAGGCGCGATCAACCGTTCGGATATCTCCGTTTGGCAGCACGTGGGTTGTTCAGGGTCAGGAAGCCACGGCGCCGGTAAAGACCACGGCAGAGCTTCGAGCCTATCTTCAGACGCAGCGCAAGATCGTTGAAAGCCGTAAACTGGCTGGCGTCGTGGCGGCCAATCTTGAACCAGTAACTCTGAACACGCTGCTCGGGCCGGAAGTTGAAGAGAAGCGACCCGCCGATCATAGCGATTCACAGTGGACCGCCGAGAAGCAGGAGATGGCTGTCGGCGTACTGCAAAGCCGGGTGTCGGCCACGCTTCCATTGAATGAACTGGTCGTTGAAATCGTGTTCTCTTCAAAGAACGCCGCGGTCGCTGCGGAAGCGGCGGACGCCTATGCGATGGCCTACGTCCAGTCTGATACACAGCGCGCCATCGAAGGGAACTCTTACGCCACTCAGTTCCTTCTGGAGCAGATCGAGACAGTGCGCGGACAGCTTGGCGACGCCGAGAAAGCGGCGAACGCGTACGCTCGCAATTCCGGGATTGTCACTCCGGCTATCGTAGGAATGGATAGCGGTGCGGGTGTAACAATCACGGGCGCCAATCTTTCGAGCATCAACACAACCGTGGCGGAAGCCACAGCTAAGCGCATCGCCGCCGAACAAAGATGGCGCGCGGTTCAAAACCTGCCGGCTCAACAGCTGCCAGAGGTGCAATCTAACGGGACAATCCAACTCCTTACGGCCGAGAAGGCATCGCTCAATGGTGAGCTGCAGAACCTGCGAGAGCGTTACAACGATCAGTTTCCTGAGATTGTCGACATCAAGAGCCGGATCGATCTGATCGACGAGCAAATGGCTACCACAGCGTCGGACATAAAGGCCGGTATTCGAAACGAATTCGTGATCGCTCAACGACAGGAGTCCGCGCTTACGGAAGAGCTTGGTAGCGCAACGGATGAAGCGCTGATCGAACAAGACGAGAAAATAGAATACACAAACCTTGAACGCACCGCGCAGGCCCTTCGCGAACAGCTGAACGAGCTGCTGACGCGTTATAATCAGATCCGCACGGCCGCCAATATTCAGTCAGGCGCCTTAACGCTTTTGGACGGCGCGGTCGTGCCCAAGTCCCCCGTATCGCCTAGCCTTACGCGGAACCTGATCTTGGCCTTTGTGCTTGGATTGGGTCTGGCCGGAAGCTTGGCCCTCGTTCGCGAAGTCTTCGTCGATCAGTTTCACCGGGCCGAAGACCTCGAAGATCGTCTTGGCGTCCCAGTGTTGGGGCTCACGCCCTTTATCAACGCCGAAGATATGGAGGGACAAGAAGCGAACCAGTTCGGCTCTCTGGTCGAAGCCTACGCCTCCATTCGCTCGACAATTGATTTCGCACTCCCTCGCGATGGTGCTGTTTTACAATTGACCAGCAGCCAAGCTGGTGAGGGCAAATCAACGACGTCGCTTATTCTGGCCGAGCTCTTCGCACGGTTGGGGCGGCGAACCCTTTTGATTGACTGCGATCTGCGAAAACCGTCGGTTGTCCCACTGCTTGGCATCCAGCCTTCAAAGGCCGGGATCACAGAAGTCTTGCTAGGTCAGGTCAGCCTGAACGAAGCGTTGATTGAAGGCGTTCATCAGAACCTTCACATCCTTTCCGTCGCTGAGACACCGTCGAACCCAGTAGAGCTTCTCTCATCGGACCGGTTCCGCGACTTCTTGAAAGAAGCCCGCGAAACCTACTCGATTATTCTGATCGATAGCTCACCCGTTCTCGGTTTGGCGGACGCGCCCGAGATCGCTCAGGCCGTGGACGCCACGGTGTTCGTAGTGGAAGCGAACCGCACGAGTTTCGCCCAAGCCCGAACGGCGATTCAGCGCCTACAGCGGGTTGGTGCAGAGATCACTGGCTCGATCCTCACAAAATACCGAGCCTTGGAAGCCGGCGCGGACTACCATTACCAATACCGCTACTATCAATATGGCAGTGATAGAAGAGGCTGATCGGCAGACATTTCGACCGGAGCTGGTCGGGCTGTAGCGGCGAAGACCAACGGGGTTTCGTACAGGGATGAAGCCATACATCCTCCACATAACAGGGGATTTTCCCGACCCATTGCGTGCGGAGAAACCCGGCGTCATTCGATCGCTCATTGATCTGACACGCAGCGATTTTGAGCATGAGGTCGTCTCGATAAACAGGACCTCTCCCCCGCTCCTGGAGACAACAAAGACTCTCGTTGGGAATGGAAAGCTGCGTATCCATTCGACCGCGTTCAACTACGGCACGGCGATCGAGTACCTTGCTCCATCGCACGGCCTTCTGCACCGTTCAAAGCTGATAGAAGTCGCCAAATGGATCACCCGGCGCGTCTCGCGAGAGGGTCGACGGCCCGATCTTGTTTTGGGGCATAAGTTGACGATCGAGGGGATAATCGCGGCGTTCGTGGCCCGGCAGTTTGGCATACCTTACGGCCTTTCCATACAAGGCAACACGGACACGCGAATTGTAAGAGCAAGGCCAGACTTGCGGAGTGTCTTCCGAGAGATTTTTCACAACGCGCAGATCGTCTTTCCATTTGCCCCATGGGCTTTGAAAACGATTGAGGGCTATCTTGGGGCACGCAGCAGGTCGACCCACATACTCCCCTGCCCGACTGAACTGGATGCCATTCAACCCCCTAAACCTGGCGCGAATGGCCTAGTCTCAGTGTTCCACCTGCGAAACCACAGGCTGAAGAACCTTAAAGGGATTGCCCAAGCTTTCGGTGTGCTCGCAAAACGCGGCGCTAGACCTCCACTGGAGATTGTCGGGGGCGGCACCGACAAAGAAACCACGACATGCCGCACGATAGTCGCTGACTACCCCAACATCACGTTTACGGGCCCCTTAGAGCCTGATCAGGTGTCGGTTCGACTGAACAGATCAAGCGCGCTCTTGGCACCGTCAAACCGGGAAACCTTCGGTCTGGTTTTCATAGAAGCCCTCTTCGCAGGCGCGCCGATCATTTATCCAAAGGGGCGCGCAATTGACGGCTTTTTTGATGACCTTCCCTTCGCTCTCGGCGTGGAGCCAAGCGATCCCAAATCAATAGCCGAGGCTATGGCCCATGCGCTGGAGGATGAGGTCAAATTGAAAGAGCATCTTGCCGATTGGCAGTTGTCTGGGGCCTTGGAACCCTTCACTCGAGAGGCGATCACCAAGCGGTTCCGCACAAATCTAAACGCAGCGGTCGCGAATGGTCCTTAGTGAAATGGCCTTATCAATCACA